>JBKBRQ010000344.1:0-1818 GCA_046292055.1 Spirosomataceae bacterium
ATACGGCGAGATTTGCATCGCGTACTTTCTCCATAATAGGTCTGATTTTACATGTTTCTTCATCTTGGCAATCGTCGCATTTTCCATAAAAATGGAGAGAAACACACAGCATCGGAGCGATGGGACCGTCGATGGCACGAATAATTTTGGCAATGGATACTTGATCCGGTGCTGTGCGTAACATATACCCACCACCTTTTCCTTTTTGGCTGTGCAAAATACTGTTATGCCGAAGTTCCAGCAAAATAGCTTCCAAAAACTTCTTTGGAATGGTTTCTTTTTCAGCAATTTCAGAAATCAATACCGGCTTATTTCCTTTTTCATAATTTTCAGAGAGGAAAGTAAGGGCTTTTAGTGCATATTTCGCTTTTTTGGAAATCATTTGAGTCGTTTGTTAATCACGTTTTAGTAGGTATCTAGAGAATAGATAGTTATCCTATATTATAGATAGACCTTGTAACAAAAGTACTCGAAAATCTGTAATTTAAAAGTCCTGTCATTGATTCGTGAAATAAATGGCCCATTTTAACGCATCTCGAGCCGTGATTCGTCCCATATATTCTTCGGAATGACTGAAAAAAGCAAGAAGCAAT
Source organism: Spirosomataceae bacterium (assembly GCA_046292055.1). GTDB lineage: Bacteria > Bacteroidota > Bacteroidia > Cytophagales > Spirosomataceae > CAYNRA01. The sequence goes on from JBKBRQ010000344.1 coordinate 594, forward strand.
GTAACTTTGTCTTTCATTTACTGTTGATTATTTCATGCAAAAAATTCACCAGCCCTTGATGTTGGCTTTACATCGGGCACTTCAGCCAATATTTAACGACCGAAAACAAGCGGATAAAGTCATTGAACTTACGCTTAAAGCCAACAAAAAATGGGGTGCGCGTGACCGTGCGTTCATTGCTGAAAACACCTACGAGATTGTTCGGTGGTTCCGTTTACTCAAATTTTGTACGGAGCTTCCCAAAGTGCATACAGAGCAACAATGGTGGGATATTGTTGTTGCTTGGCTACTCATAAAAGGCTATTCACCCTCCGTTTTGGCAGGATATTCATCTATTTCAGCCGAAAACGTTCGTAGAAAATTCGAAGAAGCACAGACTATTCGCAAAGTTCGGGAGTCCATTCCAGATTGGCTAGACCGCCTCGGAGAAGAAGAACTAGGCGACGCTTGGGACGCAGAACTAAAAGCCATGAACCAGCCCGCGGACGTGTTCATTCGTGTGAATACGCTTCTTACATCGCTTCCTCAATTGCAAAAATTATTGGCAGATGAAGGCATAGAAACTGAGCAAGTAGCAGGTGTCATTGATGCACTTCGTTTGAAAAAACGGAGTAATATCTTTCGAACTTCAGCTTTTCAAAATGGACTTTTTGAAGTTCAAGATGCTGGAAGTCAACTAATTAGTGAATTTTTAGATGTACAGCCCGGAATGCGGGTCATTGATGCTTGTGCCGGCGCCGGCGGAAAAAGTCTGCATATTGCTACCCAAATGAAAAATAAGGGGAAAGTCATTTCCATGGATATCGAGGAATGGAAACTGATGGAATTGAAAAAACGCGCCAAAAGACAGCAAATTTCTTCCATTGAAACCCGACTCATCGAACCCAAAACCATCAAACGATTGCAAAACTCAGCAGATAGACTCTTGCTTGATGTTCCGTGTTCGGGATTGGGTGTTCTACGCAGAAACCCGGATACCAAATGGAAAATGAACGAGGCATTTATTGAGGAAATCAAAGAAACACAAGCAGAAATATTGCAACAATACGTGTCGATGCTCAAGCCAGATGGTCAACTTGTATATGCTACATGCAGTATTTTACCTTCTGAAAGCGAATTACAAGTGCAGAAATTCTTAGAGAAAAATACAGATTTTCAATTAATTGAAGAGCAAAGAACCTCTCCAGCAAAAGATGGATTTGATGGATTTTATATGGCTAAACTT
>JBKBRQ010000345.1:0-1811 GCA_046292055.1 Spirosomataceae bacterium
CTGTATTCAAATAGGACGTCGGCTCATAGATAAGTGTATCAAAATCAAAAAGTATCACGATTTCGGAAGGTAGAAATTCAGATAAGAAGGCTATGGCTACCTCTCGGTTGGCTAATAATTCTTTGACAAATTTGTCATGGATGTTATTGATTCGTGTGTTCATGGCTTTTTTGATGGCAATGGTGCCGTTTTGTTCTGCACTCAATAGGCATTGTCTTCCCCGCGTATCATATTATAGACTGTCATAATAATGATTCGAATATCTAACCAAAATGTCCAGTTTTCAATGTACCAAATATCAAAGTCCACCCGATTACGCATTTGATCTAACGTACGTGTCTCCCCTCGATAGCCATTTACCTGCGCCCATCCCGTCACTCCTGGCTTTATCCAATGCCGCACCATATAGCTGCCCACTTGGTCTTTTGTACGCAAATTGTGCTCATGCGCGTGTGGTCGTGGGCCCACCACCGACATTTCTCCTTTCAATACATTAATGAACTGAGGCAATTCATCCAAACTAGTCTTTCGCAAAAATGCCCCTAACTTCGTTATCCGAGGGTCTTGGGCTTGTGCCTGCTGGAACTCGCCTCGTTCGTTCACATCACGACTCTCTGGCTTCATCGACCGAAACTTATAACACATGAATTTCGCCCCGTTTTTGCCCCATCTTGCCTGTCTGAAGAAAACAGGCCCTCGTGAATCCAATTTAATCAACAAGGCTATTAACGGAAAAAGCCACGAAAATAGCAATACAAACGCCAATAACGAGAATCCAATGTCAAATAAACGCTTCACAAAACGCCATTGCCCTTGCTGTAAGGGCTCCGAACGCAGCGTAATCATCGGATAATTCCCAAATAACTGGAAATGAAACCGACTTTGGTAATAACTCAAATAATTCGGGATAATCTTTGTCCGTATCGCTAAATTATCTGAAAAACGAAATATTTGCATCAAAGTGGTTTTATCTAAGGTATCGGTGGTGATGATGATTTCATCAATTCCTTGCCGGCTATTGCGTGCAAAAAACGCCGTTAAATCCCCTAAATACGGACAATCTGTATCCCAAATGGGTTCGTCTTCGATTGCTCCCACGACTTTCAAGCCATACTGAGGGTTATCTAAAATACGCGTCAATATGTTTTGTGTAATGGAATTATACCCCACAAAAGCGACATTTCGAAAGTTCTTCCCACTCCTTCGGTAGCGTATCAAGGCTTTCTTCGTCATGTAGCCTTTCAAAAGAATACCCACAGTTAATAAGGCAACATAAGCCAATGTAAACCGCCGTGCAAAGTTTTGCTCATTCAAGAAGAAATAGATTTGTCCGATTAATAGCAACTGAATCACTATATTCTCGAGTGAAAGCAAAAGTTCTCCTACGTATTTCTCCGTCCGGAAATCATCATACATATTTGTAATACGCGTCGAAAAATACCAGCCACCACCCAAAATAGCCAATACGACCCCATCTACCCGCTGGAGGGTTCGACCGCTCAGCCAAGAGGCGGCAAAAAAACACGCGACAAGCAATACGCTGTCTGTCACGAGCTTAAAATAGCTTACCTTGTTCATACTTTTTTCTTTTTTTGAGTTAATCGATTGCGTATCCTCTCGCCTTCTACCGAAGAATTGACCGCTTAATAAATTTTACTTTTTTTTCTTTTTTCTTGCTATATATATCTTGAACTTTACATAGGGTCAAGTCATCTTTTTTTAGTTGTCAACTTTAAATCAGCCAATTATGAACACCGAACACAAGTACAAATTAGTCATCTTGGAACGTCTGATCGCCGTTATTTTCTTTC
>JBKBRQ010000346.1:0-1801 GCA_046292055.1 Spirosomataceae bacterium
GCAGCACACACGAAGTCACCTTCGTTTTCTCTATCTTCGTCATCAACGACAACAATAATTTTACCATTCTTGATGTCTTCTATGGCATCCTCTACCCGATCTAACTGAATATCACTCATATAAAAATTACGTTTGTTTCGTTGTTTGTTGTTTTTCGCAAAGATACGTCTAAATTCTAGCGAACTCTGAAAACAATATTTTTTTATGCTCCTCACCTAACTTATAAGAAATATAACTTATTACTAGAATGTTTTATCTCAAGTTTGAATTAACTCATTTTTTATCAATATTTGAGCTATAAATTCGTTTTAATAGTCGTATTCTCTGATATTTGTATTAAATATCTAACCCATCATTCTTATTTCATCTACATGAAGAAGATACGTACAACTTATATTGCTTTCTTTTTGCTCGTTTTACCCGCTATTTCATTCGCTCAAAAACCAAATATATGTAGAAACTCAACACCTGGAATTACTGTTGAACCCACTGGACTTACCCTAACAGCAAACAATGTCTCTACGCACGGGTGCAAAGATTTTGGGCAAACTATTACACTAAATGCCATTGATATTTCCGCAGACCCCCAAAAAACATTCCTATTCAATGCAAAACAAAATGTTACAATCGATGATGTTACTGTTTCAAATAGTTCATTCACGGGCGATATAAACGGTGAAGTATGGGTCATTAGCAAAAGTAGAAATACAACAGGAGATGGTGGTTTTATAATTCGGTGTGCTTCTGTAGAAATCATTGAAACAAAAAGACCTGACTTTGAATTTACAATTTGTGGAAATCTTCCCAGTGGAGGAAATGCTGTCGTTACATTAAATACAACAACTAACTCGAATGTAAATATTAATCACCGTATTCTCACTTTTCCTGGAAACCACCCTAGCGATATCACGAATACCTTTACAGAAGAAGAACTTAAAAATAACTCTAATAAAAGATATGTTAGCTTAAATATTGACCAACCTAACCCAATTATCGTCCCTATTATTTCTACTTTCACATCGAAACAAAATCCAGCACTCCGATGCACAGGAGCTAGTGAAAGATTTACAGCAAATCCTGTACAAAAGCCTATTCGTATTACAGAACTAGCCACCAACGATGACAAAAAAGGAGTGTCCTTAAAATTAGAACACCAAAAAGAAAATAGTTCTTACAAAATAGACTTTAGAAAATTTAATGAGAATTCTTACCAAACCTATGGGGAATTTACATCACCAACTATGGTTTTTAATCTTCCGGGAGATCCTGTACCTCAGAGTTTACTTCTGAATAAAATTGCACTTGACCCCTCCACGCAATATTGTTTTTACGCTTGGGAAGAAAACGTTTGTGCCTTACCAAACGTCCAGTCACCCCCCATCAAGTCCAATGAAGTATGTAACATCCATTTAAAATCAAGTTTTATTTCAGGAAATCAAAACTTATACAGACTTAGACACGAATGGAACTTAGCCACTGCTGCCGCCTCAAACATCATTTCAACTGAAATTAGAGACTTAACTATCGGTTTTGTAAGCCCAATATTTCCTTCATCGAATACCTCTCAAGAGTCTATATTCCCTTTTAACTGTGCAGACCTTAGCTCGTACCAAGTAGCACAAGTATTATCCGAATCTTCTTCTGATTTAGTAAGACCAAGATTTGATGTAACTATTCTCTCTAATATTATTCCTTTACAAAACATACATATTTCTAAACCTAGCACACCCTTATTAGTTTCTTTTGTACAAAACGGAGACCCAGAAATCGATATAACAGTTTTGGAAACTCCAGCAGAAAA
>JBKBRQ010000347.1:0-1797 GCA_046292055.1 Spirosomataceae bacterium
CAAAAAATCAAAAAACGGGTAGACGAATGCTTATCTAAAGAAGAGGAAAACGAAGAAAAAAATACTAAATCAACCTCCATTATTTCAATTCCAACGATTTACAACGGCCCTGATTTGAAATTTGTGGCAGACTATACCGGTTGTTCTATAAATGAACTGATAGAGCGTCATGCAGCACCGCTTTATCGTGTTTTTTTCATTGGTTTTTTACCCGGATTTGCGTATTTAGGTGGTTTAGACCAACGGCTGCACTGTCCAAGAAAAACAACTCCTAGGGCTGCTGTTCCGGCGGGGAGTGTCGGAATTGGGGGCGCACAAACAGGCATTTATCCGATGGAAAGCCCCGGTGGTTGGCAGTTAATCGGACAAACGACGCGCCCGATTTTTCGTCCTTATGAATCGCCCATGACAGTACTTGCTATGGGAGATTATGTGCAATTTATTCCACAATAGAGATGATTTTCAGAAAAAAAGGTTTGTTGACAACCCTACAAGATACAAAACGCGTGGGTTATGCCGTGGATGGCGTTTTTCCGAGTGGGCCAATGGACGAATTCTCCGCGCAACTTGCCAACTTATTGGTCGGAAATTCACCAGAAGAAGCTTGCCTAGAAATACATTTTCCGGGGCCAACGCTTGAAATGGAGGAGGAGGGTTTCTATGTATTGACAGGAGCAGACTTTGCCGCTCAATGTGCTGGCCATTTTTTATCTATCGGTCAAGTGTTTTCCGTAAAACCAGGCGATATTCTTACGTTCACACAAAAACGAAAGGGAATGCGAACCTATTTAGCAAGAGCAGGAGGGTTTGGTCAAGGTAAATGGTTGAATTCAAGTTGTTTACCGCCTTTTTCTTTGTCACAAATTCAACCAAATGTGTCATGGATTTTACCAGAAAACAAGACTTTTATTTTGCCCAAAAAGGGCGTGAATCTGTTTCATTTATCATTTATGTACAGAGATACCGTCCGCTTTGTGCCTCGTCCCGATTTTCTTGCAGATACGGCAATTCAGGGGAAATTGAACGGAAAAATTCAGCCGAATAGCAGTCGAATGGGGATGTATATTCAACCCGAAAATCCAGCTTTGTTTGGGCGGCGTAATGAGCAACTTTCAGGGCCAGTGGTTCAGGGAAGTATGCAATTATTGCCTTCCGGAAATTGGGTAGTTTTGATGGCTGACCACCAGACAACGGGAGGATACCCGGTTTTAGGAGAAATTATTTCTACGGATTTGCCCATTCTTGCGCAAGCGGAAATGGGTTCGGAGATATATTTTGAACCCGTCGGATGGGAAGAAGCCGTGGAGGCACGGAGAAAACAAGCTATATTCCTACAAAAAGTAAAAGTGGGGATTGTCCCCACTTTCTCATTTTAAGCCACTAATAACGCGGGATATGATGCCTCGGTCATGTGTAAACTCAGCACGTAGTATACCTGCAAAATGAATCACAATAAAAGCAACGAGGTAATAAATAGATAGTTCGTGTATTTCCTCCATTGTATGTTTATACGCCTTTGGACCATGTTCGATGATTAGTCCCGTGATGAGAGAAATAGCCACAAATACATAAAATAAAGCGTATGTAACGTATTTGAATTTCTCCTCTTTCGTCAATTCTTTCTTAAACGGATTGGTAAAAGACATTTCTCCAAAAAAAGGAAGTGCCAAACGGATAGAGTATAGAGCCGTCAAGGCATAACCCAAATAAATATGCCATTGCCACATTGGTTTCCGGATTTTTTTAGCCAATGTAATGCGTTCGTCTTCTGACAAACTCAAAGAATTATCTGCCAAA
>JBKBRQ010000034.1:0-17005 GCA_046292055.1 Spirosomataceae bacterium
ATTCTCCGTGAATCACAAAAAAAGCTATCTGTTTCCAGATAGCTTTTTTATTTTATTCTTTTCCTATTTCTTAAGCTTAAAGATAGCAGCACCAAGCGGAGGTAAAGATATTTCCATCGAATGCGATTTTCCATGCCAAGGCAATGCTTCCGATTTTTTATTCTGGTTTACCACACCGCTCCCCCAATATTCAGACGAATCCGAATTGAAAATTTCCGTATAAGTACCTTCCTCAGCTACGCCAACTCGGTAATTATAGTGTGGAACTGGCGTTAAGTTCAAGATAATATACAGATTATCCGCCTCTTGGAATCCTTTTCTGCTGTAATAAACAACACTGTTTTCTCGGTCTGTAGTATCGATCCACTCAAAACCTTCGTGACTAAATTGTTTGTCAAAAAGGGCAGGTTCTGACTTATACAATTGGTTCAAACCTTGCATCAAACGTGCCATTCCTTTGTGCGATTCTTGACCTAATAAATGCCAATCCAAGCTATTTTGGAAATTCCATTCTTCACGTTGTCCAAATTCACCGCCCATAAATACCAGTTTTGACCCTGGATGGGTGAACATATACGAGAACAGCAAGCGTAAATTGGCAAATTTACGCCAATCATCTCCAGGCATTTTGGTTAAAAGAGAGCCTTTGCCATATACAACTTCGTCGTGGGACAAAGGGAGCATGAAATTTTCCGAAAACGCATAAACGGTACTGAACGTCAAGTCATCTTGGTGCCATTTTCTGTACATAGGGTCTTTGGCGAAGTACCGAAGTGTGTCATTCATCCAGCCCATCATCCATTTCATACCAAAACCTAAACCGCCCGTGTAAACAGGTCTCGAGACTCCTGGGAACGCAGTTGATTCTTCTGCAATGGTTTGTGTATCAGGGAATTCCTTGTAGATAATTTCGTTTAATTCTTTGAATAAGGAAATGACTTCTAAGTTTTCTCTTCCACCAAATACGTTTGGAATCCATTCACCGGCGTTGCGTGAATAATCTCGATACAACATGGAAGCTACAGCATCAACACGTAGGCCATCTGCGTGGAATCTGTCTAGCCAAAACAACGCATTGCTTATTAAGAATGAGCGTACTTCATAACGACCATAGTTGAAAATATAGCTTTTCCAGTCAGGATGATAGCCTTCGCGTGGATCTTCGTGTTCATAAAGAGCCGTACCATCAAAACGATAAATGCCGTGCGCATCACCTGGATAATGAGATGGAACCCAGTCCAAAAGTACGCCAATGTCATTTTTATGTAGTTGTTCAACCAAATACATAAAGTCTTGCGGAGTGCCAAATTGACTTGAGGCGGCAAAATATCCTGTAATTTGATAGCCCCAAGAAGGTTCATACGGGTGCTGCATAACAGGCATGAACTCGACATGTGTAAAGCCCATTTCCTTTACATATGGAACCAATGTATCTGCAATTTCACGGTAGGTGAGGCGCCTTTCGGGGTTATTTGGGTCTCTTTTCCAAGAACCTAGATGGATTTCATAGACAGAAATAGGGGAGGTTAAGGCATTTTTGCTACCTCTTTTCTTCATCCAATCTTGATCGTCCCATTCGTACCAAGTGTCCCAAATAATAGAAGCCGTCTGTGGAGGGATTTCCCAGCGAAGCGCATAAGGGTCTCCTTTTTCTAATTTACCGCCGCCGTTATTGGTGATGATAGAATACTTGTAGACTTCCCCGTTCCCGATTTGTTCTATCCAACCTTCCCAAATACCGGAACCATCCCATCTCGGGTGTAACCCATGCGACTGGTCATTCCAGCCGTTAAAGTTCCCAATGACATGAACAGATGCAGCATTAGGAGCCCAAACTGAAAAATATGTACCTGTAACTCCTTGGTTTTGAACCACATGAGAGCCCATCTTTTCGTACAACTTGTAGTGTTTTCCTGATTGGAATAGATGAATGTCAAAATCAGTAAATAGGGTGTAGGGTTCAACTGCTTGGAAAATAGGAGTTGACGGAACAGGTTGCGTGTCTGCAGGCGCAACTGTTTTCTTTTTTGCCATAGGTTAACTTGTTTTTGGTTAATAGCGGGCACACAAAGGTAACCCGCTATCTTTTTTGCAAGATATTGATATTTTTTGAACTCACATAAAACCCACCAAAGTTTTAAGAGCCAGAAATATAACTTTCTAAGTACTGAATGTGCTCTTTTTGCTCAGAGATAATCTGCGTAACAATATCACTGATACTCAAAACCCCTACGACCGCTTCACCATCCATGACGGGTAAGTGACGAAACTTGTGCGTGCTCATTAGGCTCATGCAGTCACGAATCGTCTTTTCACGGGTGACTGTGAAGACATTGGATGTCATAACGTCTGAAATGTGGGTTGTCGCCGCCTGACGGCCTTGTATAACTCCCTTTCTTGCGTAGTCACGCTCCGAAAAAATACCCACCAATTTATCATGTTCTAAAACTACAACTACCCCGATGTTCTTATCAGACATGAGTTGTAGAGCATCAATGACAAGCGTGCTTGGATTCACAGAAAAAACTTCATGTTGCTCCTTTTTTTTGTTTAAGAGTTGGTTAACAGTCGTCATACGAATTGGAATTAATATAGTGAAAGAAATGGTACGATACGAAGAGGTAGGCCAAGAATGGGTAACGTTCAATTCTGAAATTAAAATTTATTCACGATTAATCCAATTTTTTCGGTAAAAAGTTATAGATTTTGTATTAAAAAGAAAAATAGTCCAAGGAAAATCCCTGGACTATTTTGTTTATCTAACTCAAAACCTCTATTGTTACGAGCTGATGACTTTACAGTCGACCATCTTTTGCAACAATTTAGTACACAAATTTACATTATATTTGAATTAATGGTACTCTATTTTATGAAAATGGGGGATATTCAGCACTAATTGGTGATGAAATGCTTTTTTGTACACGAATTTTACTTCTTTTTCTATTTTAAATGTATGTCTGACGAAATTTACACGACTAAAGAACCTCTTTCTGAACGTATGAGACCTACTTCTCTAGATACATTCGTTGGGCAAAAGTCGATTCTTGCGCTAGATAAGCCTCTCCGAAAGGCTATTGAAAATAAAATGATTCGGTCTCTGATTCTCTGGGGGCCTCCAGGTGTAGGAAAAACATCACTAGCTTTGTTAATTGCCCATGCACTTAAGCGTCCGTTCGTTTCCTTGAGTGCCATTAGTGCAGGCGTAAAAGACCTAAGAGAGGTTATTCAAAAAGCAGATGGTTTGTTTCCTCCTGTTTTATTTATTGATGAAATTCATCGTTTCTCCAAATCACAACAAGATTCTTTATTGCTGGCTGTCGAGAAAGGGCAAGTTACGCTAATTGGTGCAACAACAGAAAACCCTTCTTTTGAGTTGAATGCAGCTCTACTTTCTAGATGTCAAGTATATGTTTTAGAATCACTCGAAAAGACAGAATTAGAGGGCTTGGTTCATCGGGCTATTCAAACGGATGTATTTCTCAAAACCAAAGTATTCCAATTGGTCAGTACCCATGCTTTGTTACGCTTATCTGGAGGTGATGCACGTAAATTACTGAATTTGTTAGAACTTGTTGCGTTGTCGCAATGGACAGAAGAGGTAATTGTCATTTCGGATGTACTCGTGGAGGAAATTATCCAGAAAAACGCTGTACGTTATGATAAATCAGGGGAACAACACTACGACATTATTTCCGCATTTATTAAATCCATTCGAGGTTCTGATCCGCATGCTGCGCTGTATTGGTTTGGTCGCATGTGGAACGGTGGAGAAGAAGATACATTTATTGCACGAAGACTACTTATTTTAGCAGCAGAGGATATTGGTTTAGCGAATCCAACAGCACTCATTTTGGCTAAAAATTGTTTCGATGCAGTGAAAATGATTGGAAAGCCTGAAAGTCGAATTATCTTGGCAGAAGCCATTGTTTATCTAGCCGGCTCACCTAAATCGAACTCTTCTTATTTAGCTGTGGATAAGGCTATTCAATTAGCCAAGGAAACGAGTGATTTACCTGTGCCACTACCTCTACGAAATGCACCAACTAGGCTAATGAAGGAGTTGGGATATAGTGAGGGCTATTTGTACAGTCATGGTTTTGACGAAAATTTTGCCAAACAAAACTTCTTACCTGATGCACTAAAAGGAACTACCTTGTACTCGCCTGGTACAAATGCCCGGGAAAAAGAAATAGCCAGTCGATTAGACCGGCTATGGAAAGATTGGTATAAATAAGTATTATTGATATGACTTTTTTAAGTGATAATGACTTGAATACGATTCAATGGAAGCTTTGAACACCTCATTTAATGTTGCAGTGAAGGTGTCTTTGGAAGCGACAAAGTCCATAGACATAAATAGCTCTTCTTTATTCACCAAAAGCTCAAGTCCTTCTTCGGATATTTCTATTTTAAAAAATAACTGGAGGGGTTGTTTGTCGGTTGGGTCGTCGAAAGACAAACGCATAATGCCTGTAGAATCATCCAAAAGGAATTGACCTGAAAACGAGTACGTTTTTACTTTTCCATCAGGAAATGTAATGCGCATATCATCTGCAATGAACCGGTCATTACGTAAGAATGTAAGTTTTGAATACACATTCTTAGATTCTTGTGTGTCTTGAGTTTTCTGTTCCCCATTGACAATACTCGTACTTTCAAATTTAGTTATAACCCATGTACCTTGTATGGATTGTCTGACAAATGGTATTCTTTCTTTCGCGTAAGAATTGGTAAATGAGGTAAGTGCGATGATAAACAGAAGGTAAGCAAAGCGGACTTTTTGCATCATTGGTTTTTGTTTTGGGAATACGTGCAAGTTGAAGAAAAATCGCTAATTTGTCAAATAAGCACAAAAAAATAACCGCGTATTTTTAGTAAGCGGTTATTTTTAAAGATGTATGAAATAAGTTAGACTTCTTCGCCAACAGTATACTCATCTTTCGTGATGGAGTGCTTGACGGACAGTTCACCAATGAATCCTGCCAAGAACAATTGCACACCTACAACGATAGCCAAGAGAGCTAAGAAAAAGAGGGGATTATTGGTGACATCCCTGTATGCTTGGTTCATCCAAATGTTATAAAGTTTAATGAAAATGAGCAGCATAGTAGACAGTGTTCCCAGAAAAAAAGATAGAATACCGAGTGTCCCAAAAAAGTGCATGGGTCTCCTGCCAAATTTGTGTAGGAACGTGATGGACAATAAGTCCAGAAAGCCATTGATGAAACGATCAAAGCCGAATTTCGTTGAACCGTATTTACGCGCCTGGTGCTGTACAACCTTTTCTCCGATTTTACTGAATCCGTTCCACTTGGCAATAACCGGGATGTACCGATGCATTTCGCCGTAGATGAGAATATTTTTAACGACCTTAGACTTGTAGGCCTTCAGTCCACAATTAAAATCATGTAGATATACACCAGATATTTTTCGTGTTACTGCGTTGAATAATTTAGTAGGAAGCGTTTTACTAAGTGGGTCATATCGTTTTTTCTTCCAACCTGAGACGACATCGTAGCCATCTTGGGTAATCATCTGGAAAAGACCCGGAATCTCTTCTGGGCTATCTTGTAGGTCTGCATCCATCGTAATGACTACACTCCCTCTGCTACAATTAAATCCTGTTTGCAAAGCAGCTGTTTTTCCGTTGTTCCGTAAAAATCGAAATCCTCTGACGTTCGGATTCTTTGTTTTCAAGTCACAAATTACTGACCAAGAGGCGTCTGTACTACCATCATCTACGAATAGTATCTCGTAGCTAAATTGGTTTTTATACATTACATCTACAATCCAATCATGCAACTCAGGGAGTGATTCCGCCTCGTTGTACAAAGGAATTAACACGCTAATCTCTATATTTTCCATGTTTATTTTCTTTTTTCAAACTTCCCTTTCTATTTGGATATGGTGTTCGAGTACAAATGTCTAAAAATTTAGATAAAATTCTTTCAATACGTCTTTAATTCTAGCGGTATAGGCTCCATCTGTATCAAAAATGCAGAGCTGTTCAGTTTCAATAGGTACTTCTCTGTGATTTCGTTCAAAGCAACAAATTTCCCGAATGATTGGCTTGCTCGATTGATGTGAAATGGAAATAGATTTGGTTTTGAAAAACGATTTTTTTGCAAAGATACAGGAAAGCTTTTCCATTTCTGTTGGGGGAAGTAAAATCCAACATACTCCGTTGGGTAGTAAAAGCCGTTGGATAGCATGTACAAGTTCATCAAAGCTAAGCATGGTATGATGATGTGCTGTGTTTTTTTGGTTATTTGGTGATTTTAAGGCATTTTCATAAAAAGGAGGATTGCATATTATTCCTGAAAATGAAGGAATTTCGTTTGGCGAAAACGCCTGCAACGCGGTGTTGAAAATAGTTACTTGTTCCCCGAATGGACTTCTTTCACTGTTTTCTTTTGCTTGTTGTGCTGCTGCTTCATCAATTTCAAGTGCTGTGATTTGACTGGTAGGATACCGTTGTGCGAGCATCAGAGAGAGTAAGCCTGTACCTGTACCAATATCCAGAATAGAAGCTGTATTTGGAAACGTACTCATTGCTCCAAATATACAAGCATCCGTGCATACCTTCATAGCGGTTTTCTCTTGATAAACCGTAAATTTTTTAAACTGAAAAAAAGCGTTTTTTTGTCGCTTAGCCATTATTTACGTCCAAAGTCTGCGGGGTTTTCACCCCATTGTTCTGTTATCCATTTAAGAATAGGATTGGAAAATGTATGGTTGTTAAGCCAGTTTTCCGCACGTTCAATTAATTCAAACACTTCCTTATTCCTTTCTGTTGCGGCCAATTTTGTATTGGCTTTTTTACGCTTAATCCAACTTATGGCTGTCATCGAATCTGAATAGATGGGGATATTTCCCAAATTACTCTTTTGGGCAAGCGCTAATGCATGCACAATGGCCAAAAATTCCCCAATATTATTGGTTGCATCTTGAAAGGGGCCTTTCTTAAATAACAATTGTCCAGATTGAAGATGCCTGCCTTGATATTCCATATCTCCCGTTTTGGTGTTCCAAGCAGCATCTACTACAAGGGCGTGCTGCGTCGGATAGCTTACAGGAGGAGAGACGCCTGCTTCTTGCTTCTTTTTTTTAGCTAATGTTTTGTAAAAACCATCTTCAAGTGCTTTTTCAGCCTCTTCGCGTGATTCAAACGATTTGTATTGCGCGTTTTCTACGTTTTCGACTTGCTCTTTACAGGATTCCCAAGTACTGAAAATGCCTGTTGAACGCCCCTGCCAGACAACATAAAATTTCTGTTTTTTCATTTTTACAAGGTAATCAGACGATCTTCTTTTACGTAATAGACAGCTTGAAGTTCGTCAATAATATTTTGTTCTTCCCATTTAGTGATGTCTAAGTCCATGGATTGACTTACCGTATTGAGTATGGAAAGTAATTGTATCTTCAAATCTTCAATTTCAGGGGCATTTTTCTTACTTAAAATATAAGCAAGTTCTTCAAACGAGTCAAAATTCATCCATTGACTTGGTATTTGAAACATAAATCCGTTTGCAGCTAGGCAAATGGCAATAGGTTCTATTTGGCCACTTTCCTTTTTTTGAATAGCTTCAAACCAACGCGAAGCTTGCAAGTATTGGGTTGTATTTTCTTCAAATAATACACCAACTTTTGTTTTTTCGGCTTGTTTATTGGTTGTAATTGCTATTTGTAAGCGCGATAACAGTTGTTCATAGATAGGAAGAGCTCCTCCATTTTTCTTTTTTGAGGCTGTACCAAAAACAACTTGTGCCGTAAATAAATCTTGTGGAGTGAATCCAAAGAGTGACAAGATTTTTTTTGTTAACGAAAGGTGTGTTAGCAATGGTTGTGGATATATCTCCTGAAATACAATTCGTTTATCTGGTGTAACATATCCCCTAAAAAAGGATAAAAAGTCTTGTTGTGTTTTCTGAAAAAGTGTGGTGGCCATTCCTCTGATTTGGCGAATCGTCTCCTCTGATGCAAGTAAAAGAGGGGCTTCTATTGCCAACCCAGATTCAGACTCTGTGGATATTTCAATTGGTGGTAAGGCAACTGTTTTTTCGTTCATATCACTCATTACAGCACAAATAAACTCCTGGCCAATCGTAAAACTCTCTACAAATAATTGATTTTCAATTTTGTATGAGCGTATTGTGATGTATTCATGAGTAGGTGTCTTGAAGTATTCGTTCAAATACGAAGCCAAATCCGCGGGATGTTCAATCAGTTCTTGTGTGGGCATCAACGCCGGAAGGCCAATACCGTACTCAATATTAATGAGACGTTCAATCGCATTTTTTCGTTGTTTTGCGCTCGCCTTTTTCCAATCTTTTTGGTAAATAGTAACTTCTTGAAAACACTTTTGAACGGCGCGAACAAATTCTTCCAAACTCCTTTTTTTGATAATTACATGGTTTTTTTCAAAACCTTGCGAGGCTGGGCTAATGATAAAAGGAAACCCAATTTGATTGATGATGTCTTGAAAAACTTTCCCCTTATCCGCCTCGGTCCATTCTGAGTACGTAATGGTTTGATATTTCTTATCTGAATACGTTGAGGCTTGAAAAATACCATGTAAGAAGGCACGATCCGATTGGATAGATGCCCCCAGTTGTGAAGGGCCCGAATATGGAATTTGTAACCAGTCTAGGATGCCCTGAAGTTGCCCAGATTCTTTGACAGACCCCTGGAGAGCAAGTAACCCAAAATCAATTTGAGAAGAAAGATGTTCTAACTTTACTTGTTTACCAATTTTGTAAATAAGCTTGTAAAGCTGTGTTTCGTTTAATTGCCCAAGATGTTCAATGTAAATTCGGTAGCCACGATTTAAATTTCTCGAGGGATAAAATCGACGAATAGATTCCTCTTCGAGAATAGATTCCTCTACATGAATGATATTTCCCAAACTGTCGACAAACAAAAGAATGGGCTCGAATAGTTGCAGATCTAGATGGGGTAGGATGGATTTTACCCAACGAAAGGATTGCTCTCTTTCTTTGGAAATCCCCCCGAAAAACACCCCAATTTTCAACTTTTGTATCATAACACTCAAATATATTAATGCAGTAATTTTGAAAGCACAAGACAAATTAACAAAAAAGTCGCTAATAGGTAGCGACTTTTGAGATTATAAGTGATTTTATGAGCTTGTTGCCTTCAAGTCGATGGATTACTTTGTGGTAGTCAGGTTTACTGCGATGACTTTCGTGATTTCAGGGACAGCCTTGAGAATAGCTTCTTCTAACCCCGCCTTAAAAGTCATAGCAGACATGGGACAGGAACTGCAAGAGCCAACTAATTCTAGCTTTACAACCATATCATCTGTCAGCTCAACTATCTTGACATTCCCTCCATCAGCCTCTAAATAGGGTCTTACTGTATCTAAAGCAGCTTCAATGCGTTTTGTAATTTCTTGCATGGTATTTCATTTTCAGAATGTAAAAATACATATCTATCCGCAATTAGACTACTTTCAGATAGAATAAGTTATCTTTCCTGTTTTTATGCCTACTGCACAACCACTCGATTGGTTTTTGGTTCTTGTGCGTTCCGAATAGCCACTTGTTGAGCTAGGGCGGATGCCGCTTGACTAAATGCGAGGGTCGAGGGATTTTCGCTCTCCATCATGATAGGTCGCCCAGAGTCTCCTCCTTCGCGTATGCCTTGTACTAACGGAATCTGTCCAAGTAGGGGTACTTCGTACTTATCTGCTAGTTGCTGCCCACCACCTTGTCCAAAAATATAGTATTTGTTATCGGGCAGTTCCGCAGGTGTAAAATAGGCCATGTTTTCAATGACTCCCAAAACCGGAACATTAATTTGCGGTTGTTTAAACATAGCCATCCCTTTCATGGCATCTGCCAAGGCTACTTTTTGAGGCGTCGTTACAACAATAGCTCCTGTAACTGGTACGGTCTGCACCAATGTCAAGTGAATGTCACTTGTCCCGGGAGGTAAGTCAATCAATAGATAATCCAATTCTCCCCAATCTACGTCTCCAAAAAACTGACGTAGCGCTTGGCTTGCCATAGGACCACGCCAAACCACAGCGCTTTCTGCGGGTGTTAAAAACCCGATAGAAATCATTTTGATTCCGTATTGGAGAATTGGTGAAATCATATTTTTACCGTCTTTTTGTGTAATCAACGGTTGTAAGTCTTCTCCTCCAAACATGACTGGAATAGACGGCCCTGAAATATCTGCGTCGATAATTCCGACTTTTGCTCCAGCTGCTTTCAAAGCCATCGCTAAATTGACTGTTACCGTGGACTTCCCAACACCGCCTTTGCCAGATGAAATAGCAATGATGTTCTTCACACCTGGTAAAGTAGGTGATTGGTCTCTAACAGACGTGACGTCGGCTGTCATCTGAATGGAAACTTCAATCGAAGAACTCAGATGAGTATGGATTGCTTGCATGCAATCATTTTTGATTTTTTCCTTGAGTGGGCAAGCTGGAGTGGTTAAGACCACTGTGAAAGAAACTTGATTGACACCAACCTCGACGTCTTTAATCATGTTTAATGTAACCAAATCTTTTTTTAAGTCTGGCTCTTGCACCGTTCCAAGGGCTAAAAGTACTTTCTCTTTCGTGATGGTTAATTCTCCCATGCGTATCTATTTGATTTATTTTTGTATGTTGGGTGAGTTCTTACATTTGTCAACAAGCAAACGGAAAAATTAGTTTAATCCAATTTCTCCTGAATTTCTCTGAGCTGTTTTTCTATGTAGTTTATTTCTTCAGAAACAGCTAATTTATCATTTAGTGTAGCCAATTTTTTTGCCAAGTTTTCTAAAAAATGAAGATGACTTACTGTTCCTGGATAAAATGGTTTATGTTGTAATGCCGATTTTATTTTTTGCCATTCCTCTTGTAACTTTTGAAGATTTTCTGAAAAATAGGCGGTCGCGAATCGCTCATAAATATACTCAATTGCTTGTTGATTTGGGTGAATCAAGTCTTTTTCATAAAATCGATAATCACGTAGGTCGTCTTGCATAAGTTCTAAAACCGGAAAATAGGATACGTTCGGATAGGTCTCCTGCATTTGATGACAAGCTACTCGAAGTATACTTTTACTTACCGAGTTGTATGAAAGTGTATCTTTTATATGACGTACAGGGCTAATAGTTAGTAGAATATGTAATGCCGGATTTATTTGTATCAATTCTTGATAAACACTTGAAAAAGAATGTATTATCTCTTGTTGTGTAAGTAAAATCTTCTCGAATGTAGAAGATGGAACCTTATGGCAATTGGATACATACGCTTGCGTTTGCTTGTGTCGATAAACGAAAGCTGTCCCGAATGTAATCACTAAAACGTGTGCATCGGAGACCGCTCTTTTTAGTTCAAGTGTTGCTTGTTCTATTTTAGAGGTGAGTTCAGATTTTGACGGACTCCAATAGGAGGAATGAAAATCAAAATGATGCCAAATGGATTCTTTTTCTGTAAATAGTTCAGGATGAGGTTGTTTTGAGTAGATACTTGCCAGAATTGTTGAAAAAATAGAAATAGGATTATAAATTGTACCTAATGGATTTTTGGTACAAGACAACTTATTATCGAGCAATAATTGCCCTATATGATCCGAAAAACAGGAACCTATGGTCACGATTTTGCTTGTCGATTCTATGTTAAGGTTGGAGAGGACCGGTTCTAACTCAGTACGAAGTCTCATATTACTATTTACTAGATGAATACGGAATGTATGTTTTCATTTCAAGAAAAGACACTGCTTTCTAGGATGACAAAGGTAAGCATTGTATGCAATCATTTCCACGCCAGTACAATCGTTTCTTACGCGTAAGGAACGCAAGACGGGAATAAAAGAAGAGAAGTGGTGCATGGATATCATTCCAAAGCACTTGAAAACAATAAAAGTTTACAGATACAAACAAATCAATAAATATATAATTTGTTAATATACGTGTTTGCGTTCTTCTTTTTGTGTTATTTTGCATATCGTAAAGAATAAAGAAGATAAATTAAGGTATGAAACTGTTTAACGACTATGAGGCTATTTTCACAGAGGATAGACTCGAAACCATTAAAAAAATTGTTGGATCTGAAGCTGGTGACGTAGATAAGGCAATCAAAGGAATTTATTACACACTTATCGCAGGTCTGATACGTAGAAGTAACAGTAATATGGGAGCAAATCTCTTGTATTCTCAAGTCGTTGGCGGTATTCAAGACACTCCATTCATCGATAATTTTGATGCTATTTTGGCTGATAAACGATTATTGGATACGGTGGTAGAAAAAGGAAATAAGTTAATTAGCCAAGTTTTTCCAGCTTTTAAGAGCCCGTTGGTTAGTACAATTGGTTCGTACGCAGGCGCGAATAAAGTATGCTCAACTGTTTATATTGGTCTTGTTACTACATCTCTAGTTGACTCACTCGCGCAAATTGTTACGAAAGAAAATATGGAAGTCACCGATTTGGTGTACTTTATGCAAACACATCACGAAGCACTCATTACAACAGCACCTGCCGGACTAATGGATAAAATGGTGCCTGCGCTTGGTTTACAGGATTTACTCAATTATAAGTTTGCTACCACTCAGCCGAAGAAAGTCAGAAAAGAGGAAATCCCTCCTGTAGCTACTTCTTACACTACAAATGCAGATGTCCAACATTCTTCAAACGCTGGAGGGGTATCTATTCAAACTATTTTAGCAATTGGTGTGGCTGCCGTCTTGGTTGCTGCTGGTGCATATTGGTACCAGTCACAACAGAGTGTAGCCTTATTTGAGGAAAGTAGTGAGGAGGAGGTCGTGGAGGTAATGGATGACCAGGCAATCACTCCGGACCAAATTGATAGCATGATGACCAAAGAACAGGCGCCTGTCCCGAATGTAGTTGAAGAAGCAGCAGTACAAAAGGTTGATGTATACCCTGGTCTTACTAGTTATGTGAAAGATGCCACTCAGCCAGCAGGTAAGAAATTCGTTCTTCCTGAGATTACTTTCGCAACAAAAAATGACGTTGAACCAAGCGCTGAGAGTAAGGAAGCGATTGCATCTATTGTTGAAACAATGAAAAGTAACCCAACTGTTCAAATCAAGTTTGAAGGTTTTGGCAAAACAAAGTCTGAACCAAAACTCGCTAAGAAAAGAGCATTCGCTTTGAAAAGAGCTCTACTTGCAGCTGGTATCGATAACGAACGAATTGATGCAGATGCAGGAACGACGTATAAAGATAAAATGAGTATTGTCGTGATTAAGAAGTAACGAGCTTCTGTCGAAATAATCCGTCAACGTTGGACACAATAGAGTGGAAATCGTTGGCGGATTCTTTTTTTGCCTCTTCCTTCACACGATAGAGATAAGCACCTTTTTTTGAAAATCCTCGCTGCTTTTCATCCAATTTCTCCAAAATATCTAGTGATAGTATTTTTCTGCTAAAATTTCGTTTATCAAAAGTTGTCATATAAATGGCCTCATAAAGTGCTTGTAATTGAGGTAGTGTAAACTTTTCAGGTAACAGTTCAAAACCAACAGGGTAAAATGCTGCTTTCTGCCTGAGTGCCTGAATTGCCGTTTGTATAAATTGATGATGATCAAACAAGAGGGGGGGGAGTTCGTGTAAGTCAAACCATTTTGCAATGAAATTTTTGTTTTTTTCCTCTTCGTAGGCATGCACATTGATGAGTGCATAATAAGTTATCGATACGGTTCTCTCAATGGGGTCCCGCATTGGACTACCAAAACTATAGAGTTGTTCCAAAAAAACTTGATTTAACCCCGTCAGTTCAACTACAATTCGATTAGCAGCTTGGTCCAGACTTTCATCTGGTCGTAGCCATCCACCCATCAATGACCAACTTTCATGATTTGTCTGAATACCTCTTTTTACGAGTAAACATTGAAGTTTTTCTCCATCAAATCCAAAAATGATGGAATCTAATGCAACCAAACACTTGGTTTGTTGCTTATACTGTTCGAGCATTTGTCCGTAATTCTCCATAATTCTCCCAAATCTACATAATTTTGTACGATCAAACGGGTTCATTTTGACAATTGTCTTGTGCCATTTTGTCTTTTGTACATTTTAACCAAGTATAAACCTTTCAGGTTTGTTTAAATCTATCCTCGCGTGTTTCAACTAAATCAACTTTCTTTTTCCATTGCAGGTGTGCCTTTGGTACACCCAATCACTAAAATAGTAGAACCTTCCTCCGTTTGGGCAATTGTTGGAGAAAGTGGCGCTGGGAAATCCACTTTGTTACATTTGTTGGCAGGATTGGAAAGCCCATCAACAGGTACTCTTCACTTACGGGAGGAGCGCGTAAAACCGCCGAGCGAAAAATTGGTGCCCGGACACCCAGAAATCAAGCTCGTTCGACAACAAGATGGTTTGTTTCCCAATATTTCTATCCGTGAAAATATCGCATACGAACTCCGGTTCTTTCAGAAAGAATACCAAAGAGAACGTACTGAAATGCTCCTTCATTTGTCAGGTTTACAAGCCATAGGACATCGTTTGCCGCGAGAAGTATCGGGTGGTGAGCAACAACGGGCTTCTATTGTGAAAGCAATGGCTGATACGCCAGATGTTCTTCTTCTAGATGAACCGTTCAGCCACCTTGACCCATTAAATAAACGCCATTTGCAAAATACGTTACGTCAGTTTGTAGCGGAGGAAAAGATTGTATGTATTTTCGTAACACATGATGTCTCGGACGCTTTCGCATGGGCGAATGAAATCTCGGTATTACAAAATGGTTGTTTAGTTCAAACGGATTCCCCAGAGGTATTGTATCGTTTTCCTGCCAACGAATATGTTGCCGGCTTGACAGGTATCTACACGTTAGTTTCACCCGATTTTCAGAAAAAATATGCGTTAGATTCTCCTTTTCTGCGGCCTGAAATGCTCCTGTTACAAGCGCAGGATGGAGATTTTTACGGACGGGTAGAGCGTTGTGTTTTTAGAGGCAATCATTATGAGTTGACCGTTTTTGTGGAAAAAGAAAACCTGACTTTTCTGGTTCAATCTCCACAAAAACAGCTAGAAGGAGAAAAAGTATATATGCAGTTACTCAAAAGATAAATAGGGAAGAATCCGCTGGATGGTATTTTCATCAAGGGTTTTTACTGCGTGTAAATCTTGTTCGCTTTTGTAAAAACCGTGTTGTTTTCTATAGGAAATGAGAGAATTAGCTTGCGCATACGTTAAGTACGGATGTGTAATTTTATCCACCCTATTAAGAGCAATTTTTCGAATTTCTTTTTGAATAAAGCATTGCTCTGTAATGCTTTGAATAGCCAACTCACTCAATTGATACGTCTCGGCAACTTGACTAACCTGCAAAAAACCTCCTAATCTATCCCGAAATGCAATGATTCTTTTGGCATATCCGCTTCCAATTCCTGGTAATAATTTAAGTTGTGTCGTATCTGCACTATTCAAGTCAAAACGAATAGTCTTTGATTTTGTATTGGTTTTTTCAAAGGTTGTTTTATTCAAATCGGCGGAAGGAAGTACCATTGGGTTTTTCTGTGTAGAAGGAAATTCTTGGTTTTGAGCAGAATGTTGAGTGACCGAATGGGATGTTGGAAATTGCATAAAGGGGGCAAGTTCTCGCCAAAGCGAAGGCGGAAATCCATATATTTTTTGGAGATCTTCTGCTTTTTTAAACTTTCCTCCTTTGTTCCGATATTTGTCAATCCGCTCTGCGAGATACACCGGGAAACCGAGAGCAACGAGGGTAGAAACAGAGGAAGTGTTTGGGTCAAATGGAAATTTTTTTGCGCTTTTATTGGTGTTTGATGAATAAAACGATGTTGTTGATTTTTTATCAAGTAGAGAAGCTGTTGAATCGAGGGTGTGTAGTTGTTCTATCGTTATTTCAGGGGGATTTCCGACAAAGAAGGCATCGCTTAAGTTCATTAAAACAACAAATAGAACAAGTAAGAGAATGAGCAGGAGAGAGCCCCGTGCTTCATTTTGAGTAAAAGAAAAGGCTTCCTTCAGGAAGTTTTGTAATTTTTTCATGGCATTTTGTATATAATTAAATACCAAGTAAACTAATTTCCTTGGTATCTCAAAAGAAAATGCCTGTAACCTATTGATGAAGTGGCTCGGAGCAATGAAATGAGGGTTAATCCCACAGAACCCAAATCATCCCTAAATGATATGTATCGTGTTGAATAATTCCGTGAAGCAAGGTATAAAAGTCATAGTGTTCTCCGGCTACGCGTTGGTTTAAAAGCGAGTCATCGAATTTTTCAAGCTCTTGAAGAAGGTTTGTATGGGCCTCTTTCAAGTTTTTGACAAGTGTGGGCCAACTTTCTTCGGAGGTTTCTGATGAAGTGCCCCAATTGTCAGCTTCAGATTGAAGAGAGAAGTGAATATTATTTTGAAGTTTTTGAAAAGCAAAAATCCGCCATGCTTTCAAGTGAAATACGAGCTCTGCTATAGTATGTTTGGACGTGCCATTTTTTTGAGTGACTGCATGAGTTGGGAGGCTATTCAGTATTTCCATAACAGAAGGGCCATGCCAAGCGTCACCTCTGAATACCGTGTCCATATTTTCGATAATTCGGTCTAGTTCCCTATTTTGCATAGTTTGTTGATGATAGATGGGTTCAAAGCGTATGCAAAATTGGGTATTTTCAATGAAAGAGAAAAAAAAAGAGTAAAATCTTATTGAAGCGTACATGAAAAAAGCGAGTTCTCGTGAAAGAACTCGCTTTGCATTATCCTGTTAGACAAAGATTTAGGTCAATGATGGAAAGCATAAACACTTTTTACATCAACATATCTAAATCGCTTTTCGATATCAGCGGGAAGAGAAACATCAGCAATACTAGCATGAAAGTTCGTATTTTTGATGAAGAAAGAGGCAGCGCGTGTCACCCATCCGGGGTATTCTGCTGACTTCTTTCGGGTGTGATAGTAATAAATTCTATACTTTACATAAGGATTTACGACTTGTTCGGCAAAGTAAAAGGAGTTGGCTCTTTCAATATCTTTCAAAGAAAGGATTCCGTTTTGTG
>JBKBRQ010000348.1:0-1786 GCA_046292055.1 Spirosomataceae bacterium
CTTTCTGGTTTTAATAAGGTAGGTAAAATAGAAAAACCATCTTCTTTTGGGTATGTTTTTGGATTATATGGATCTACACTATAATCCGAGCCCAACTGAATGGGAATAAAATGGAATTGGTAATCGATTCCCGAAGTCTTGTTTTCTGTGTGTCCAAACGCAACAGCTTCTAACGGACTTACAGACATAGGCCCCGTCTTTTGGAACGCATATTCTGCCATTCCTTTCAGTAGATACCAAGGTTTTAGTGTATGATTTTGCCCCAAAGGTTCACGTGCCAACGCACTGACTCCGAAAAATAAATGGTCTTGGAGATTTTTCCCCACGCCTGGTAGCGCGTGTTTGAGAGAAATACCCGCTGCTTTTAATTCATCGGGGTCGCCAATGCCCGATTGTTGGAGAATGATAGGCGAATGAAATGCACCTGCCGACAGAATAACTTCTTTTTTTACCTGAATTTCTTCTCCGTTCGTAAGGCGAACGCCATAAACCGTTTGGTCTTGCAGAAGTAATTCTTGTACTTGTGTACGCGTACGAATATGTAAGTTGGGTCGGTTTGTAACGGGTTTCAAGAAAGCATCTGCACCCGAATGTCGGCGTCCATTTTTAATCGTAAACTGAAAAAACGAAGTTCCCACTTGCGAAGCTCCGTTATAATCTTCGTTAAATGGCATTCCAGCTTGTTGGCAAGCTTCTACAAAACCAGTTGCAAACGGGGTTCTGAAAGATTCTGCGTGAGAGACATATAATTCGCCGTTTTGTCCGTGGTATTCATTCTGAAATTGCGCATTGTGTTCGGATTTCTTAAAATAAGGCAAAACTTCTGCATAACTCCAGCCCGGGAGGTTCCATTCGTCGTAGTCGGCGGCATTTCCTCGTACATACGCCATAGCATTCGTGGAGCTACTTCCGCCAAGTGTTTTTCCACGTGGGAGGTAGATTTGTCGGTTATTCAAGTGAGCTTGAGGCTCGGTGGTAAGTTGCCAATCAACGGAAGAGCGATGCAAATTGGCGTAGGCAGCAGGAATATGAATCTCGAATTTTGTGTTTGGTTCACCGGCTTCAAGGAGAAGAACCTGAAATTCTCCGCTTGCAGATAGCCGATTCGCCAATACGCAACCAGCAGAGCCTGCGCCGATAATGACGTAATCCATTGTTTTCATTGATTGGGTTTCGTTTAAAGGTTGAATTGAATATTACTCCTTACTCCTCACATTCACATTTGAAGATACAAAAAACATAGAATAATCGGATGAAAGTACGCTTTGATTATAGAAAAAGTCGTGCAGACACTACATTTAAAATTGAATAAGGAAAGGGGGTATTTTTAGATAATACGATTATTTTGAAGAAATAATCGTTCGCCTTTTTTTATTTAACGATACGTAGAATAAGAAAAGAAGCCGTCCAAACTATAATTTTTTGTTCCTACGAATGCGAGATGTAACTTTGCCAACGAATATCTTTTCTTTTGAAACCAAAGATATTTCGATCAAACAAATAATCACATTTACTTTCTAAACTATACCAACGTATGCGCCCGATTACCTTGACGATTTTATGCGTTTTGACCTTTATAAACAGCGGTTTTCAGCTTTTTACCTCGTTTGAACAATTTTCTAATCCGGAAGCACAGGTAGAGCAAGGCTTGCTTATTTTTGAGCAAGTACGCGATGTGATTGAGGAGCAAAATCAGGATTTGGACTCGGAGCAAGAGGAGAGTTTTACGGCAATCATGGATTCGTTTGAGTCTCAATGGACGGTTTCCGCCGTAAAAACCATGACT
>JBKBRQ010000349.1:0-745 GCA_046292055.1 Spirosomataceae bacterium
GGCTCAATACCTCTTGAGCGTGTATCCACGGCATTTGTAAAAAAGTTTGCCGTAGTAGCATTGGCTGCTTGTAACTGCGCGCGAATAGCTGCATTTCCACCGTCTGAGAAATTATTTGTCAAGACAATACGGTCATCAATATCAATTTGGTACGCATCAACTGTAAAGTCTAACTTACCACCCAACTGAATCGTAGCCCCAATTGTATAACTTTCCGATGTTTCTTGTTTCAATTGCGGAATACCTAAGATACGTGCTGGTTCGCTGTCATTGGTGAATGTACCACTTTCAACAGGTACTGTTTGACCTCCTTGCGATACAAATAAGGTGTTGGTTTTCGCATAAAAACGCTGTTGCATCGAAGGCGCACGGAATCCTGTACTTGTTGACGCACGCAAGGCAACTCCTTTGGCAACTTTATAACGACCTGCTAATTTGTAGTTCAGGGTACTTCCAAAATCCGAGTAGTTTTCGAAACGCAAAGCACCCGTTACAAGCAACGATTCTGACAATTCTTGCTCTAAATCTACATACGCTGCCACACTTGTTCTAGAGTTGGTTGCTGCGTTTGAAGGTAAGAAACCAGCAAATACTTGCGCACCCGCAGGCACACCAGCAGATGTATTGTAATTTCTCCAAGAAGCTTCTTCTCCTGCACGAATACCGAATTGATCCAAACGTTGCTCTGCACCCATCGCGACGTTCAAGCCGCGTAAAACTTCGTATTTTCTATTGAAATCCAAGT
>JBKBRQ010000349.1:755-1763 GCA_046292055.1 Spirosomataceae bacterium
TGACTGTGTTCTGTAAAAAGCTCAATCCACCTGCATCAAAAGCCGTTTGGAAACCAGCAGAAGCCAATGCTTGTGTATAATTTACAGAATTTGTGATATCAAAATCAAATACGTTTTGTCCAAACGTATTACTCAAATCCATATTCCATTCACCTAATTTTGTTCTAAAACCTGCCGAGAACGAAATATCTGTTACATCCGAATTAATCTCTGGCAAGAATCCGTTGGGATAAACCTGGAATACGTTTGTACGAACCGCTGCCGGAATGGCATTTGGATACCGATAAAAACCAGCTGCATTTCCTTTTTTATTATTAAATCCACCAAATGCGTATAACGTACCTTTCTCTCCAATACCGAATTCAGCATTCAAGACAATACCGCCTCCTTTTACCTCTGAGTTACCGATACGCATATCAAAATCGTCCCGCGTTAGACCACGATCCGCTAAAATCTGATTGTCAATCACTTGGCCACCTACAGCCGGAAAAATCTGTCCTGTGTAAGTTCCCGTACGGTTTGTTTGTCCACGGCTCACATATTCACCAGTCACATTGACAAATCCTCTATCCCCTACTTTGACACCGTAGTTCAAACCAAACTGCGCTGTTCCACCGTCAATTACATTGACACTACTATTCTGTTGATTGTTGAGAATCCAATTTTTGTCGTATGCTGTTACGTGTGAACCATACGATACATTACCACTTAAGCCTTCTTTTTTCTTCAAAACGATGTTAATCACACCTGCAATGGCATCTGAACCGTATTGCGCTGCTGCACCGTCACGAAGGATTTCAATTTTTTCTACTGCCGTAGCTGGAATGGCGTTCATGTCTGTACCAACAGTTCCACGGTTTACCGTACCGTTTACATTGACCAAAGCAGACTGATGGCGACGTTTACCGTTCACCAATACCAATACTTGGTCTGGTCCTAAACCACGCAATTGAGCAGGGTCAACGTGGTCTGTACCATCTGAGATAGCTTGACGTGCCGACTGAAACG
>JBKBRQ010000350.1:0-1745 GCA_046292055.1 Spirosomataceae bacterium
AGTTAAAATAAGGGGCTGGACTCGCCTTTGTACCAATATATGAATACAGGTATTCTGAACAAGAGATATCGTTCACAGATTTACCAATCAACAGAATGATATCTCCTTCTTCTTTGAAATCCAATGTCATTTGTTTTTCTGCATCTTCTATCAAACCAAGCATTCCGATAGTAGGTGTCGGGAAAACCGGACCGTCGTCAGAGCTTTGGTTGTAAAAACTGACGTTTCCGCCTGTAACAGGTGTATTAAACTTGATACACGCTGCACTCATTCCTTTGATTGCCCCAACAAATTGCCAATATACTTCTGGGTTGTATGGATTCCCGAAGTTTAAGTTATTGGTGATGGCTAACGGCTCTCCACCGGAGCAAGTAATATTTCGTGCTGCTTCAGCAACGGCGATTTGCGTTCCAATTTCCGGGTCTGCTTGAACATAACGGCCGTTACAGTCGACAGTCATAGTTAATGCCTTTCCCAAATCACCTTTTTCAGGTGTGCGTAAACGAACAACCGCGGCATCGGATGGGCGATTTGTACTGCGGTTGGCTGTTCCAACCATGGAGTCGTACTGTTCGAAGACCCATTTACGTGACGCAATATTGGGGTGACTTAAAAGATGCTCCGCTACTTTTTTGATATCTGTTTCTTGGATATCTTCTACAGCGTCAATCGAAAATTTCTTATATTCTTGGTAATACGCAGGTTCTCTGTATTCACGGTGATATTGCGGTGCACCACCACCCAAAACAAGGTCATCAGCAGGAACATCTGCAATTAGTTGACCGTTTTGATAGAAATGAAGTCTTTCTGTGTCTGTCACTTCCCCAATTTGGGCGCAATGCAAATCCCACTTATCAAATATTTGTTGAATGACATCTTCTTTCCCCTTTTCAATAACAACCAACATACGTTCTTGTGATTCAGAGAGGAGGATTTCCCATCCGTGCATGTTGGCTTGGCGGGTAGGTACTTTGTCAAGATCGATAATCATACCGTGTTTTCCTTTGGCACTCATTTCCGAAGTAGAACAAATGATACCTGCGGCGCCCATATCCTGGATACCAATAACATAACCAGTAGCTAGGATTTCAAGTGTTGCTTCCAAGAGAAGTTTCTCCATGAAAGGGTCACCTACTTGTACAGCCGGAAGTTTTTCTTCTGATTTAGCAGAGATGTCTTCTGATGCAAATGTAGCTCCGTGGATACCATCTTTTCCTGTTGCTGAACCTACGATAAACACGGGGTTTCCAACACCATAGGAAGTGGCTGAAGCTTGTTTGCCTACTTCTACAATACCTGCACTAAATGCATTAACCAATGGGTTTGTATTGTAACATTCGTCAAAATATAGTTCACCTCCAACAGTTGGAACACCAAAAGCGTTGCCGTAGTCACCAATTCCTTTGACAACCCCTTTGATGAGGCGCTGTGTTTTAGCTAACTTCAAATCGCCAAAGCGAAGGGAGTTAAGCTGCGCAATTGGCCGCGCACCCATTGTGAAAATATCTCTATTGATTCCACCTACACCTGTAGCTGCTCCCTGGTAAGGCTCTAGTGCCGATGGGTGGTTATGTGATTCGATTTTAAAGCTACATGCGAGGCCGTCACCGATATCAACAAGCCCTGCATTTTCTTCTCCTGCTTTTGCCAACATTTTGTCAGACTCCTTAGGTAAGGTCTTAAGCCAAACAATTGAGTTCTTGTAAGAGCAGTGCTCAGACCACATAACAGAAAATATAGAAAGT
>JBKBRQ010000351.1:0-1739 GCA_046292055.1 Spirosomataceae bacterium
TGCCTCGGTTCGGTATTTTAGTCTGCATTCTGGTCAATGGGACATGCAGTGGGGAATGCCCGTCAACCAAGAAGATATGGCAGGAACAAACCTTGCTTTTTCCTGGATTTTATTACGCGGATTGCAAAAATTAGGACATACCATTGACGTAGTTGACGAGCGTGCATACCTCCATACTTGGAAAGTCATTGGTCATCTTTTGGGTATCGAAGAAACCTTGCTTTGTGATAATTTTAAGGAGGCATTACAATTAGATAAATTCATTGCACAAAGAAACTTTAGGAGCTCTGAAGTCGGTCTTTCGTTAACAAAATCGCTCATGACTTGTTACACAGAAATGGCTGGCAGTGTTCTTGCGGGAGAGTTCTTTCGGGCACAAGCACGTATATTATTAGGTTCAACGTATGCGGATATGCTGGGCATAGAACCTCAGAGATTCCCTACGTCTGTTTTACAAGCATTCAATAAATCCACTGCTTTTTTATCAAATTTTTACGCTTAATCACATGACTAAAGATCAAATCATCTCAAAATACAAGACACATATTCTTGAAAATGGGCAGGAACCCGCTTCCGTTTATGCACTCGCAAAAGCACTGAAGACAACAGAAAAAGCTATCTACGAGCATTTTAACTCATTCCAACAAATGGAATCAGACGTTTGGAAAGATACATTCAAAAAAACGATTGAAAGTATTCGTCAAGAAGAAGTATATGCAACGTACAGCGTCCGCGAGAAAATGTTGTCTTTTTATTTTACTTGGATTGAGACGCTCAAAGAGGACAGAAGTTTTATCTTATTGAGTATCTCCAAATGGCCGCGCCCTATCGCCATGAAGAAAAATCCGGTTTTGGCAGAATCCGCCATTTTCTTCAAAGATTATATGAACGAATTATTGATGGAAGGACGGGAAACACGCGAAATTGAGCAAAGACCCATCCCTCAATTGATGAATAAATATCCGGATATGCTTTGGATGCAAACGTTAACTATTCTAGAGTTTTGGGCGAACGACTACAGCAAAGCTTTCGAAAAAACAGATACACTCATTGAAAAGTACGTCAATACAAGTTTAGATTGGATGGGACGTTCTCCTCTTGATTCTTTGTTTGATCTTGGCAAATTTTTATATCAAAATAGGAAATGAAATCACAAGAAAATATACCAACTTCCAAAGTGGCGAGAGCTAGCCAATTTGTGAAGGCAACCGTAAAAGTGGGTGGCAATTATGTCAAGCATTACGGCAAAAAACTCATAGACCCCTCGCTTTCCAAAGATGAGTTGCACGAAGCCAACGCCAAAGATGTGTATCAGGCATTGAGTAATTTGAAGGGTTCGGCGCTCAAAATGGCCCAAATGATGAGTATGGATAAAAACTTACTCCCAAGAGCCTATACAGACAAATTTGCTATGTCACAATATTCAGCGCCACCACTTTCGGCGCCACTTGTGATGAAAACATTCAAAAGTTATTTTGGCACATCGCCCACACAACTTTTCGATACGTTTGAGTGGGAAGCCAAAAATGCAGCCTCTATTGGTCAAGTTCATTTGGCTACAAAAAATGGCAAAAAACTAGCTGTTAAAATTCAGTATCCAGGCGTTGCAGACAGCATAACCTCCGATTTACGCATGGCGAGACCCCTTGCC
The DNA here is from genome assembly GCA_046292055.1 of Spirosomataceae bacterium. Taxonomy (GTDB): domain Bacteria; phylum Bacteroidota; class Bacteroidia; order Cytophagales; family Spirosomataceae; genus CAYNRA01. The sequence continues at coordinate 1,652 of JBKBRQ010000351.1, forward strand.
GTTCAATTACTGAACTTAAATGATGCAGAAATCGACCGTTATTTTGAGGAAGTTCAATCCAAACTTTTGGAAGAGGCGGACTACGAGC
>JBKBRQ010000352.1:0-1716 GCA_046292055.1 Spirosomataceae bacterium
AAACGACCAAGAGCAATAGGAATATGGTCAAATTTTCCGGCTGATACTCCACCAGAAAGAATGATGCAATCAAAAAGAGGTAGTTTCTTTTTTAGGATTTTATCAATAAGAACATCGTCATCTGGTAAATGTAAGTGCTCAATTTGCTGTGTCCACGGGAGTAAAGCAGCCTCAATGGCATACGAATTGGAAGAGCGAATTTGGTGTGGCAAAGGTTGTTTTTCAACAGAAATGATTTCATCTCCTGTTGAAATAATGAGTACTTTGGGTTGGGCAAAGACGGTTACATGGGTTTTCCCGACACTAGCAAAAGCGCCGAGCATTGCTGGGTGAATGTATTTATGCACAGCGGCAATTGTATCTCCTTTTGTTAAATCGCTTCCTTGCAAGTGAATATTTTGTCCCTTCTGTACTACCGCTTCTTTTTTGCAGTACGCAATCCGCCCATCAATCATGATATCCTCGTACCGAATAACAGTATCGGCTCCAATAGGTAACGTGGCACCCGTCATGATTTCTACACCATGATTCGGATTAGTTAAGGTCGTTTGGGGTTCGCCTGCTCGGACTGTCTTTTCCAAGAAAAAGGGTTTGTCTTGCTTGAAACCTTCAAAAGAAACCGCCACACCGTCCATTGTCACCCGATGAAAAGGAGGTAAATCTCTGTCTGTTTGAATAGGTTCCGCCAAAATGCGTCCGGCAGACTTTTGAAAGGGTATTTGTTCTGTTTTGAGTTTAATGCGGGTAGATAAAATGTGTCTATCCGCTTCGTTTGTTGAAATCATACGTTATCCACCGATTGTAGTCATTGATTCATTAATATGCGTATTCCTATTTTTTTCTGCCTCAAATCCATCTTTTGCACGCTGTCCAATAACTTCCCGAAGTTTCGTTTGGACTACCTGATTATCGTCAGTAGAACGAAGTAAATCCCGGATAGAGAAAACCCCTTCGTCGTACAAACAGGTTTTTACGTCTCCCGTGGGCGTAACACGCAAACGATTGCAAGTACCGCAAAATGTTCTACTAAAAGCAGCAATAACCCCAACCGTCCCTGCATGACCCGGAATTTTATAATTATACGAAGTACTAAACGCATCATCGTCTATTTTCTCAAGATGCGGATAAGCTCCTCGAATTTGCTCAATGATACGTTGATAGGAGAGAAATTCCACTTGTTCACTACCCGAACCATTGAAAGGCATTTCTTCAATGAACCGAACAGAAACAGGAAGGTCTTTGGTCAATGCCGTTAATAAATGAATGTCCTCTTTGTTTTTTTGCGACATCACCACCGAGTTGATTTTCGTCGGGATACCATGGGCAATGAGTGCATGGAGTGTTTCCAAAACTTGTGGAAGTTCATCCCGCCGTGTCATGTCAAAAAATCGGCCTCTGTCCAGTGAATCAATGCTTAAATTAACAGATTTGATACCTAATTCTTTTAGTCTAGGAATATGTTCTGCTGTTCGTGTACCATTGGTTGTTAAGTGAACTTGCTCAATACCAGGTAGTTGTACTATTTTTTCCAATAGCTGCATGATGTCACGGCGAACAAAAGGTTCTCCACCTGTTATTCGAACTTTGGAAATCCCCATTTCCGCCATCAATTGAATCATCCGAATGATTTCTTCGTAGCTTAAAAGTTGCTTTTTGGGTAAAAATTGAATCCCTTCAAAAGGCATACAATAAGAACAGCGTAAATTACATTTGTCT
>JBKBRQ010000353.1:0-1713 GCA_046292055.1 Spirosomataceae bacterium
GTAGCAGTAAAACTACTACCTTTTTGAAACTACTTATTTACCTATTTTGAAATTTCGATGCATTAATACCCTGGATTTTGCTTGTACAAGCCATTTGTAAAGGTAATTTCCGCTTGTGGGATAGGAAGGTATTCGTCACGTCCGGCTGTAAATTTCGCGGTTGCAAGAAAAGTACGACGCCCTTTTTCTTTGTCGATGTATTCGTTCAATACTTTTTCTGCCATTCCCCAACGAACTAAGTCAAAGAAGCGTGCGCCTTCCGTTGCGAACTCCAATCTTCTCTCCCATTGCAGTGCTTTGAAAGCTAAATCTTTTGTCCAACCCTCTGCTGAGTAAGGTTTTACGTTGTATCGTGAAGCGAATGTTCCATCTAATTTGCGTAACCTTCCTGTACTTGCCGCAGCACGTTCTCTGATTTGGTTAATCAAAGGAAGGGCTTTCAACTGCTCACCAAGCTGAATGTACGCTTCTGCTTGCATCAACAAGACGTCATCATACCGGAGGATGTCGTAATTTTTCGCCGTTCCCATGAATGGCCCTAACTTGAAATACGAACCGCTATTTGCTTGCTGCTGGAAACGCATGGTGTGGAAATTTCCATAAACACCTGCATCACGTACCCAACTGTTTGAGAAAGGTCTCGCTGGGTCATATTTGTACGGGTGTCCGTCGATACCTACGGTGTGGTCAAGACGAGGGTCAACCGTTTGCGTCGCCAAATTGGCATTTTGATTATTGAATGTATCAAAATTTGGCAATCCATCAGCGTTTGTCGTGTGTGCATTCACCAAGTTTTGACTAGCTGCATGGAAACCACAACATCCGTATTGCGGTGCCCCGTGTGGGTAATTCAAGCCATCTTCGTAGCTCATTCTTCCTGCTGTTGTTCCGTCGTTCACAGTAAACTGAATCGCGAAGATAGACTCTGGACCATTTTCTGTTTCAGGCAAGAAGTTATCTGCGATGTCTGGGCTCAAGCTGTATTTACCAGAACTGATAACCGCTTGTGTAAGCGTCACTACCTCTTGCAAACGTGCCGCATTGATACGTGTTACTTGATGATTTGCACCTTGTTCGTACGCTTGGTACAAACGGAGTTTCGCCAAATAAGCTTGCGCTGCTAACTTATTAGCACGACCGATTTCTGGGTTTGAATTTGGAAGATTATCCACGGCAAATTGAAAATCAGCTGCGATTTTATTCCATTGTTCTTCGTTAGGCAAATCGTTGGATGTTTTCAAGATTTCCTCTTCTGTGGCATTTTCATCAAAAAGTGGTACATTTTTGTACAATAACTTCATGGTGAAATAACTGTGTGCACGCAAGAAGCGAAGTTCAGCCAACCGTTGTTTTTTCAAAGGATAGACAGATTCTTCCAGTGTATTTACAGCACGAAGTGCCACATTACAACGTGAAATCGATTTGAATAAATTCTGCCAAGTTTTGGTCACGAAAGCACCCATAGTTGGTGTAACCAGGTTGTAATGCTCTAGAGCATCTACTTCGCCTACGTCACCTGTACCACCACCGCCTTTGTAGCTATCGTCTGAGCGGACACTTCCGTACGCCCAATTACTGTAGATTGGTCCAATCATGTCTCCATTTCCGATGGCTGCATACGCCGACGTCACGAGCCCCTCGATAGCAGTTGGAGATGTTAAATCAGAGGAAGAAAGCACACCCGTAGGTGTATATTCTAACTTATCTTGGCAT
>JBKBRQ010000354.1:0-1712 GCA_046292055.1 Spirosomataceae bacterium
ATATTGATAAAGTCATCGAAGTAGATCAATCGCCGATTGGTCGAACACCTCGGAGTAATCCTGCCACGTATACGGGGATGTTTACGGAAATCCGCACATTATTTGCGGAACTTCCTGAGGCAAAAATTCGAGGGTATAAACCGGGACGATTCTCTTTCAATGTCAAAGGTGGACGTTGCGAAACATGCGAAGGAGCAGGTAAAAAGAAAATTGAAATGGATTTTTTACCCGATGTATATGTAGATTGTGAAACATGCAAGGGCAAACGCTTCAATCGGGAGACACTGGAAGTTCGTTTTAAAGGGAAATCCATTTCGGATGTATTGGATATGACGGTTGAAGAAGCAATTACTTTCTTTGAAAATCAACCAAGAATTTTGCGCAAAGTACAAATCCTTTCGGATGTTGGCTTAGGCTATTTGACATTGGGGCAACACGCAACTACCCTTTCTGGCGGAGAAGCACAACGCGTAAAATTATCTGAGGAACTTTCCAAAAGAGATACCGGAAAAACCTTATATATCTTGGATGAACCAACAACTGGACTTCATTTTCAGGATATTCGAAAATTATTGGATGTTTTGCAAAAATTAGCGGATAAAGGCAATTCTATCCTGATTATCGAGCATAATTTGGACGTTATAAAAATCTCTGACCATGTCATTGACTTGGGCCCAGAAGGGGGAAATAAAGGCGGATACATCATCGCTGAAGGGACACCTGAGGAGATCGCCAAGGTGAAAGGCAGTTATACTGGCTATTTTTTAATCGATGAATTAGCACAAATGAAATGATGCAATTAAGCTAAGTTTCTACCTAATTCTTTCCACATAAAATCTCTTATGTACAAACGGTTCATTCTGTGGTACATAAGAGATTTTTGTTTTCTTCGTCATTGAATACACTTATTATCCGCGTTTTAAAGTCAAAGCGATTTGCCCTGTATGGTACGAAGTATGAAATAAAATATGCGCAAACAACCGCGTTTTTGAAAGAGTACCGAAGAAGGGAGTTTCTACGAGTTCTGTCCAACCTTCTTCTGAAGTTGTATCAATAATCTGTTGAAGCACAGCAAAACCTGAATCGACTAAACCTTGTATTTCCTCCAAATTTTGTATTTGTCCTTCGTCTTTAAATCCCATCGTCGTATTTTGAACATCCGTAGGTAAACCAAAAAATTGACCTAAAAGGTGCATGATTTCTCCGACATGGCGGTACATAAAGCCGACCGAAGCGGTGTCAGCAGTCAAACGCATCGACAAGTTTTCTGTGGAAATCTTTTTGAAAGTATAACCACAGCTCACTTGATTTTGGAGTAAAAGTTCTTGATACATACGTAATTAGACATTTTTTAGGGATAAATGAAACGAATAAACAACTAGCACAAAGTACGAGAAATACGTCAATATTCAAGGATTATTTGATGAGAAATAGAGCAAATGCGTACGTAACGTGAGTTCGATTATACTCCTTGTAAAGACAAAACCTCCTTCATTGAAATCAAATGAAGGAGGTTTAAGATAGTCAAGTAAATAAAGAGAGATTAAGAAGTCAATCGTTGACGCACAATCTCATACAAAATAACTGCTGTAGCAACCGAAACATTCAACGAAGAGACATTTCCAGACATAGGAATTTTGGAAACGAAATCACATTGACGGATAAGACTTTCTGAAATTCCATCTTCTTCAGACCCCATTATGACTACCGTC
>JBKBRQ010000355.1:0-1710 GCA_046292055.1 Spirosomataceae bacterium
GGATGAACGTACCTATTCCGACAAAGAAATCATTCAACAATTAAATGAAAAAACGTCGTTTATCAAAGACGCCAAAGTTGAGTTTTTCACACCTCCACCCGTTCCCGGCTACGGGAACTCCTCTGGTTTCGAATTACGCTTATTAGATAAAACAGGAAGTAACGATTTACAACAAATGGATCGCGTAACCAAACGTTTCACAGAAGCACTCAACGAACGCCCAGAAATTGTAAATTCATTTACCACGTATGACATTAGCTTTCCTCAGATTATGGTCAATATTGATTATATGAAAGCAGCTCAAAAAAATGTGGTTGTTGAAGACGTTCTGAATACCCTTCAGACCAACTTAGGGAGCGAATATGCCACAAATTTCATTCGATTTGGTCAAATGTATAAGGTAATGGTACAAGCCTCACCAGAATTTCGAACTACTCCGGAGGACATTCTTAAATTTTACGTCAAAAATTCAGATGGAGAAATGGTTCCCGTATCTTCGTTTGTAACGATTGATAAAATCTACGGGCCAGAGCAAATCACGCGCTACAATATGTATCCATCCGCTATGATAAACGGCGAACCCGCACCTGGTTTTAGTTCGGGAGATGCCATATCGGCTATCAAAGAAACGGCTGAAGAGGTACTACCCAAAGGGTTTGCCTACGACTGGGCGGGAAGTTCCAGAGACCAAGCCAATGCTGGCAACGAATCTATCCTCATTTTCTTGGTTTGTTTGTTCTTCGTTTATTTATTGCTTGCAGCACAATACGAGAGCTTTGTCCTTCCGATTCCAGTTATTTTATCTCTACCAATGGGGATTTTTGGTGCGTTCTTATTCCTTTTCTTATTAGGATTAGAGAACAATATTTATGCACAAATTTCCATGATTATGCTCATCGGATTGTTGGGTAAAAACGCTATTCTAATCATTGAATTTGCAGTTTTGAAGCAAAAAGAAGGTAAATCTACATTTCGTGCTGCCTTGGAAGGAGCAAAATTACGACTTCGACCTATTCTCATGACTTCTTTTGCGTTTGTAGCGGGTCTAATTCCACTTGTACTTTCGAGTGGTGCTGGAGCAATCGGGAATAAAACAATTGGTTCGGCGGCGGCAGGTGGCATGTTGCTCGGAACTATTTTTGGGGTTCTACTCATCCCCGGACTATATGTAGCTTTTGCTTCAGGGAATAAACTAACCAAAAAACCGAAGAAGCCAATCCTGACAGATAGTTCCTTATTGAAACCTATTTCAGAAAACTAATTTGGATAACTCGATGAAAAAATATTGGATACTCCTAACGATTTGTATCGGAGGAATATTGACACAAAGTTGTCAAACGCAACGCACACATGCGTCGATTTCAGAGCGCCCCATGCCTGCCTTTTTTGCCGGTACAACAGATAGTTTGAACAGTGGGCAGTTCAGTTGGAAAAATTATTTTGAAGACCCCTATTTGCACGCGCTGATAGATACAGCTTTACAAAATAATGTTGATTTACAAGTTACGTTTCAACGCATTGAAGCGAACCGAGCAGATATTTTACGGGCGGAAGGTTTCTTACGGCCGCAGGTAAATGCCCAAAATAGCAATGCATTACGCAAATACGGACTTTATACAATGGATGGTGCAGGGAATATTTCAACAGAAATGTTACCCGGGAAAATTGTCCCCATTCATCTCCCCGACTTTCTCATCGGCGCGACAGCTT
>JBKBRQ010000356.1:0-245 GCA_046292055.1 Spirosomataceae bacterium
TTTATTCCAATGAAGGCGATAATTACGGTATCACCCCTACTTTTTATAATAATACGTGGAAATCTTTCTACACAGACGGCCTCGTGAATTACCAACGCATCATCACGCAGTCCAAACCGGATGGTAATTTGCCCAATACAAATTACGAAGGTATTGCGCTTGTCATGCGCTCTTGGGTGTTTTCGCTACTGACAGATTTGCACGGCCCTATTCCTTACACGGAGGCAATCAAAGGCGCTGCCGGT
>JBKBRQ010000356.1:255-1702 GCA_046292055.1 Spirosomataceae bacterium
TGGAAACCGTTTATGCGGGCTTATTGAACGATTTAAAACTCGCCAATGAAAAATTAGTCGTAGGTGGTCCAGCTGTGTCGGGCGATATTATCTACAATGGAAATATTCTGCGTTGGAAAAAATTCGCCAACTCACTCCGTGTGCGTTTGGCGAATAGACAAGCGGCTAAAAAACCAGCCGAGTCGAAGGCAATTCTTGCTGAAATCTTAGCAGACCCAACCAAATATCCCTTGTTTACGAGCAATGCAGATAATGCGGTTCTCTATAATACAGATACGCGCCCAAGCAATAACGAATGGCACGAAGTTATGGTTGTAGCTGGTCGTACGGATTGGTCGATGAGCAAAACATTCGTGGATAAATTGACGCAACTAGAAGATACTAGATTGACGGTCTTTGCCGCTCCACAAGGAGGAAAGTACGAAGGTATTCCCAACGGTTTGCCTGATGCCATTGCAACAACGTATTTGAGCAGCGCAGCAAATTTGGGGAGTTATTTTACCAAATCAACCACACCAAGTGTGTTGATGACGTATAGCGAACTTCTTCTAACGCTTGCCGAAGCAGCCCAGGATGGAGATATAACCGTCGGTTCTGCAAAAGAATATTTTGAAAATGGAATCGCAGCATCTTTTGCACAATATAGTTTGACACTTCCAGCTACATACTTGGCAACAGTCGGAGACGTAACCAAAGAGAAAATTCTTGACCAAAAATGGATTGCCCTTTTTGGTCAAGGGGTAGAGGCTTGGACAGAATACCGCAGAACGGGTCTACCAAAATTACCTGCTAAAGACCCCCGCGCCATCTTTGAAAACGGTGGAATTTTGCCTACAAGACTTCCTTACCCAACCAATGAATACTCTTTGAACAAAGAAAAATTGGATAAAGGGATTCAGTTATTAGGTGAAGATTCGATGACTGCCAAGCTTTGGTGGGTAGAATAACAAATGAAAATACACGATTTGATTACCAATTAAACGAATAAAGACAATGAAATTCGCTATCAAAATATACTCGTTGCTTTTCCTTTTATCTGTCTCAATGGGCTGCCAAGTTGCCGACCCTTTTGTGGATCGTACAGTCGCACCGGTTTTGGTCATTCTTGAAACAGAAGCAGGCGTGGCAACATCCGGACTTACCACCGAGCCAACCATTACGGCGTCTGCATCTAAAAATGCAACCTTTTCTATTCGTTTACTCAGTCTTGACAAAACAGGTATTTTGGATAAATCCATTGGGATTGACTCTATTCCCGTCACGGGCTCAACTGTCCGGCTTGCGCTTCGTTCTGGTCAATCTGTGGGTGATTTTGTGACAGACGGAAACGGCCGCGTGACGGTCTCAGTACCTTGGTCTCAACTAGGTATTGCTGCGCCAAAAGCAGGAAGTGCCGTTGCTTTGAACTGTTCGGGCGCCTATAAAGAGCAGGCATTTACCAAGCTTT
>JBKBRQ010000357.1:0-1672 GCA_046292055.1 Spirosomataceae bacterium
AGGTCAGCGGTTTCGATACCCGGAAATTTAGCTTTTAGCTCGAGAATGAGGCCAACAAATACGACAGCAACAGCGCCCGTTGCTCCTGAAATCATACCTGGACGACCACCTAAAATGGAGGTCACAAAACCCATCACAAAGGCAGCATAAAGTCCTGTTAAAGGCGAAAAACCGGCAATCATAGCAAATGCAATGGCTTCAGGCACTAAGGCCAAAGCAACCGTTAAGCCGGACAGGATTTCTGTTTTGTAGTTGACAGGTTGAGATAAATCAAAAAGAGAGAAAACTTTGGACATATATACATACGATATTAGTGGCTTCTACTGGTTATGAAAAGAAGCCAAGTTAAAATACAAATGAAAAGTGTAGGGTTTATTTGAATGAACAAAGACGAACGTGTTGTATTTCCGATTAAATGAAATACATCGAAGCCACTTCGGTAAAAATGTACTTACCCTGTAAAATGCCAGTACACCCCAAAGATAGTTTGTTTACCTTTTGACAGACCTACATATATTAGAATTGTGCAATAGAAAAATGGTAATATTTTACTAGTAAAGTAATTTTGTGTGGAGAATTGGCGAAAGAATATCACCTACTAATTTTTCTTACATTTGACTTTTATTTAAAAAAACACAATGAACTCATTGATACGATTTTACCTAGCCCAAGAAACCAAGTACGCGATTGCCCTAGCTGAGATTCAGGCAGGTAGAAAACAAAACCACTGGATTTGGTATATTTTTCCGCAAATTGCTGGTTTAGGACGAAGTGAAACCGCACAGTTTTATGCTTTGAAAGATGTAAACGAAGCCAAATTATTCTTAGAAGATCCTGTACTTGGTAAACGACTGCGCGAAATTACACAGGCATTACTAGAACTCGAGGAATTAACTATTTACGCTGTGATGGGAACACCAGATGACATGAAAGTAAAATCGTGCATGACCTTATTTGCAGAGATAGACACACAACCCGACGCTATTTTTCAACAAGTTTTGGATAAATATTATGCGGGTGAAAAGGATTTGTTAACCTTGGAGCTGATGTAATAACCCAATGTCTGGAATCATCTTGGTAAGTTCCTTTTGATTCTTACAAGAAAATAAGATAATTTGCATAGAAGAGTAAACACATGTATTCAACCTACTACCTTAAAAATACAAATGAAAGAGCAAACACGGCGGCAAGTTTTACAAACAATCGGGACGGTAGCCGCATCCTCGATGGTTGGTTATCAAGCCAATGCAATTGGTTCAATATCAGATAGTTCAACGACTACTGGACTAAAAAATAACATCAAGCACTCTGTTTCGCGTTGGTGTTTTCAGAGTATTCCGTTTGAAGAACTTTGCCAAGCTTGCAAAGAAATGGGTGTGATGTCGATTGAATTAACCGGGCCCGCGGAATGGGAAATTCTCAAAAAATACGGCATGACGAGTGCCATGGGTTGGGGAACTTGGCCGGAAGGCATGGGTTTGCACAATTTCTTCAATAATCCGAAGAACCACGATACGCTTGTTGCCTTTTACGAAAAACTGATTCCACAAGCAGCAGCATTTGGCGTAAAAAACCTGATTTGCTTCCCAGGAAACCGCAACGGCATGAGTGATTTGGTCGGGATGATGCACTGCGCGACGGTCATTCGAAGATTAATCCCCACCTGCGAAAA
>JBKBRQ010000035.1:0-16944 GCA_046292055.1 Spirosomataceae bacterium
GTATGGTTTGTTTAAAACATGATGATGGTCATAGTTGATGGTTTTTAGGAACAAAAGAGATTAAAATAGGTTGCTGGTTTGCTTCAACGTCAGTAACTCCATCAAAAGAGTACATCTTGGCAAAAGAATGTGTTGTTATTGGCTTTTTTTATTTTCGGTAGCTATTTTCTCCTCATTTAATCGAAACTGACTAAACAAAAGGTCTTTTTGAATTTCATAAAATGATCTTTTTAAGACAAAACCTGCCGCAATATTGGCTAGCATACCCGCCAAAAGGAAATAAAAAATAGCGGAATGTCTGTCTGTCATTTCCAAAACCAATATAGCGGAGGTAAAAGGAGTACGTGTAACGCCCGTCAAAAAGCCAATCATAGCAATAAGCACCATGAGATTGTGATGTTTAGGCACAATCTGAAAAAGTTGATTCAATATGTCTCCCAACGCAGCGCCCGAGGAAAGTGACGTCGCAAATATTCCACCAGCCCCACCTGTTAGAAACGATAATGTACTTGCTGCAAAACGAGCAGGGAAAAAATACCACTTTGTTTCAGTTTGTGCTTGAAATAAGATGGTGTTAATCAAGGATTTTCCTGTTCCCATAGCTTGTTCGCCTACAAAATAGACCAATGTAGCAAACAAAAGTCCTAGAATTAATGTGGTAATCCACTGTCTATAGGAATGAAAAAAGGGTGCTAACCAGTGATGAAACGCCAAGATAAGACGTGTAAAATAGGCTCCTAAAAATCCGCCTATACTGGCTATCAACACTACCCAACCAATCATCTCCAAAGGCAGCGGTTTGATTCTCGGAAAACCCAAATAAAGATACGAGCCCAAAAAAAGTTGTGCTGTCATACCTGCAATAATAACCGCACTGAAAACGGCTGTCCGAAATTGCCCAATATGTGATTTTGTGAGCTCTTCTACCACATATACTATCCCACCTAATGGAGTATTGAAAGCGGCTGCAAGTCCGGACGCTCCTCCGGTAATCAACATGATTTTCTGAGAAACACGATGCCAATGGATTGGAATGAAACGGTAGGTAAGTTGAAAAATAGAGCCGGCAATTTGCAGTGTCGGTCCTTCACGCCCAATAGCACCTCCACCCAATAAGAGGATTAAACTACTCGCTAATTTTGTCAATAATACAGGAAGGTTTAATAAAGAGTCAACCCAACGTTTTTTAGGACTATCAGCTGCTTCAACTGCGGCCATGAGTTGGGGAATACCACTGCCTTTGGCGTGAGGGGCAAAGGTTATGACGACCCATCGGGATAAAGTGAAGCAAACGGGTGCGGATAGGAAAAGCCAGTACGGATTGAGACGGTATATTTCCTTTGCCAACCCCTCAAATATTTCAAAGGCATGTTCATAGCCAACAGCTACAAGCCCTGTAAGGATTGATGCTATCCACAGTGGAATGCTTTGAAAGGGAATACGGTTACGCAATTCAGGCGGAATACGGCGTATAATGCCTTGACTGATAGGGTGCTGCTCGACGATTCGCCATTTTTTGCGAAGCCAAAGCTCCCAATTGGGTACATGATACGTTTGCTTCATTCAACTAAAATAAAAATAGCAAGGCATTAAACCTTGCTATTCAGAAGAAAAAGAAAGAATTCTATCAAATTAATTTTGTAAGCCCATCGCAGCAGCTTCTTTCATGGTCATCATGTTGTAACCACTCGGTAACACAAAAAATGAATCTTGAACGGGCTCTGCAACAACTTGTTTGGCAACCATCCGGACTGTCATACCATTTTGAACTTGTGTGAACTCAAGGGGCGTTCCTTTCAATCCTTTCAATGCTGCTGTATATTGTGACATTGGTAATGCCAAGTCCTCTGTTACATACATTTCCATCGTTTGCCCAGTAGAGCCGATACTAACAATCACTTTTTGGCACGAATATCCGGCAACGTCTTTCTTAAAGTCTAGATATTCATACTTTACTTGCATGTCTTCTTGCAACTTGACCATATCTGACTCGTCGGATGTAATACCAATTTTTTGCCCCATCATATCCATCAGCATGACCATTTTCATAGGTGTATTTTCTGTGATGACGTTCATCTGGATTTTTTGCCCCATCATGTCCATACTCATCCCTGAGTACGATTTATTTCCTTTGAAATACGTCGTCAATTCTTTTGGAAATGCCTCTGCCATTTCAGCGGGCATTCCTTCACCTGCTTGCCACTCTGCACTGTATACTATTTTACCTTCCGTAACTTTGTTTTGAGCTACAGACAAGATACTTGTGCATAACAACATGGCTAAAAAGAATACTTTTTTCATAGTCGTTTATTTATTTTTAGGAATATTTGTTAAAGTAGTAAAGCTAGTTTTTAGCCCGTTAAATACAAAATTTGAGAGACTTATTTTGATAAAGGGTCATTTTGTACGACAAATGACTTAGGGCGTGGGTAGAATTCGTTTCGCACGTAAGAAGCGGTTTTTATTGAACGCATCATACAACGGAGAATTCTCATCCATGCTGGCAATACGTACTAGACCTGAGGAGTGAATAAATTGATTGTCTCCAAGCCACATCCCCACATGGGTCACTTTTTCTTGGCCCTCTGGGGTAATTCGTCCAAAAAACAATAAATCGCCTTTGGCTAATTGGGAAAATTCGGTTGCATTCGTAGTAATCAATTTACCTTCTAAAACCTGCTGAGAGGCATCACGTGGTAATAAAATACCTTGTGATAAATAAATCATTCGGGTAAATCCACTGCAATCGACACCTTTCCAGGACGTTCCTCCCCACAAATACGGGATTCCCATCATTTGCTTGGCTTGTTTTTCTAACTCCTCCAAATTGGGTCTTGCACGAGGTTGCCAGCCCGAATACGCACGTAAAAAAGTAGCTTGCACCCAAGCAAGACGACCATCCGGAAAACGAACTTGACGAAATCCTTTCTTTTGTATTCTTGTATCTTCGAGTACATTTCCCCAAGTTAAGTCACTTACAGGTAGTGACTTACTCGTAGGTTCTATGTAAGCAAATCCATAACCTTGCTCAAACAAGAACTTTTCTTTTTGTTGATACTGTTTGTATTCGTCTTCGGATAGACGAGTAATGCCCAATTCGTCTGTCCAGCCAATGTAGCGGTCAGGCGTTTGCACAAGTAGCCAACCTCTTTCTTTATCCAAGATGAGGACTTCCATTCCGAGTAAGGCTTGGGAGGCTAGTTCTGCAGATTCTTGCGGTTTTGACCGAATATTTGCGACAGAAATATGAATAATCCCTCTCTTTCTCTCTCCAATTACCTCATCAGGAAGTACCCGAATGGCATCTTTAAAGCTCGTATTGCTTTGTTTTAATGAATCCAAAAAAGCGGTTTTCGCTGCCGCGATGGTTGTAATTCCTTTTGCCAATTGTCCGTCAAATGTGACATCAAACAGCGCCACGCGGCTATCGGGTGCAAAGGTTTGTTTGATGCTTTGGGTTTGCGAGAAACCTAAAAATCCATTTAAAACGAGTAAGAAAGAGAGAAAAAGAGCTATTTTTTTCATTATACTTCTAAAATTAAGCGGGTTGAATTGCCTGCCAGCCCGGCGCCTGAATGGCTGCATGATCCCCCGAATTTAAGACAAGTGTGGCCGCTTTGCTATCGTTCACAAATCCGATAGGTGTAAGTTCGGTGATGGTTTTTAGCTTTTCATAATCCTCTTGCCGGATTGTCATCAATAACTCGTATTCCTCGCCGCCATGAAGCGCCACCGTGATAGGATTGAGCTTGAACTCGGTTGCAGCAAGCATGGTCGCGTTTTCAATCGGTAAATTTTCCTCAAAAATAGCAATACCCACCTCTGAGGCATGGCAAAGGTGGAGGACTTCAGCGGCAAGACCGTCCGAAATGTCAATCATAGAGGTAGGAACAATGCCTTTTTCCATTAATTCGTGGATAATATCTGTTCTACCATCGGGTTTGAGTTGTTTCCCGATGAGATAGGCATGCGTTTCCAAGTCAGGTTGCATTTCTGGGTTAGCCTTAAAGACCTGCTTTTCACGTTCTAATATTTGCAATCCCATGTAAGCAGCACCCAAATCACCACTTACACAGACAATATCATTGGGTTGTGCGCCGGAACGATAGGTGATGGCTTCTTTTTTTACTTCACCGACGAGCGTGACAGCTAGCGTCAATCCAGACCGTGTTGCTGTTGTATCTCCACCAACGAGGTCAATATGGTAATTTTCACACGCTAAGCGAATCCCTTCGTACAGTTCATCGATGGCCTCTACCGGAAAACGATTGCTTACACCCAAACTGATAGTCATTTGTTTGGGTAAACCGTTCATCGCCGCAATATCGGAAACATTGACAGCAACAGCCTTGTACCCAAGATGCTTCAGCGGAAAATAAGTTAAATCAAAATGGATACCTTCAATCAGCATATCAGAGGAAACGAGTGTGAAGGTATCCTCTGTTTTAGCAAGGACAGCTGCGTCGTCACCAATACCTTTGACGGTATCCGGATGGTATATTTTTACGTTTTGATTAATTCGGTTAATTAATCCAAATTCGCCTAATTCACTAAGTTCTGTTCTTTTCATAATAGACAAAATTACGTGGAAATGACTTTGTAAAAAAAAGTCCGTCAACAAACTTTCGTTTTTCTGTTCGAACTTGGCTACACTGTGAGGAAATGAAGCAAGATAATGATGGGAAAAAAGGAATGAAAAGACGGAGAAGGCCAATCATTTTGATGCGTATAGTACAATAAAAAAGCCGAGCTACTCTATAAATTTTGGTAGCTCGGCCTTAAAAATCCGTTTGAAAGTGTACAAGTTTTACTGTACAACTTGTAAGTTCAAAGTGACTGTTTTATCACCCGTTTTGGCATAAGCCGTGGTAGAAGATAGCTTAAGTTCGGTATCGGAGATGCTATCAATTTTGTATTCGATGGTTCCGTTAGTTCCTGTTGGAGCAGGAGATAAATTTTTGAGCACAAGTGTTGATTCACCTACAAGTTCCCATTGTCCATTGAAAGTTTCTCCCGTAAATTCACGCAAAATTACACTTCCTGCGGAGGTCAATTGCATACTGTAATTGGTGTAACCTGCTGTTGTATTACTTACACCACCACGCGCGTAAACGGTAGTTCCACTCCAAAGTACAATCCCCGCCCGCCATGTTTTGGCAATACGTTCGCTGAGTGGTGGAATTTTTTCACAACCAGAAAGGCTAAGAATGAGCGTGAAAGCAAGTAGGGTAAGGATGGATTTGTGTTTCATTTCGTATATGAGATAAACTATATTTGTAAATTCTAAACTTGTTTTTGCAAGCAAGTAGTCAAATGAGGGAACAATTGCTGTGTGTAAAATAAGCAAATTACAACTGCATAAACAAACGCAAATTAAAATCAAATTGTTGCTTTCTCTTCATTTTCAATATTGTAAGAAAGAAGGAGGACAGCACCTATGAATCAGATGAAGGAATACACAATTCAACAGTTAGCACTCCGGAATGGGCAGGACAAAGAAGAAATTTGGGTGGCATACGAAGGACAAATTTATGATGTCGGTAACTCAAGACTTTGGAAAAACGGAAAGCATTACGAACATTGGGCAGGACAAGATTTAACGAAAGAGTTGAAAGATGCACCCCATACAGCTCAGGTTTTTGGTCGTTTCCCCATTATTGGCACACTAAAAAAAAGATAAGTACTCAATCAGAAAAACATCTCTTCTTTGTTTTTGGTAGTATGTGATAGTTTGTGGATTCAGATAGAACGGGGAGAAATAGATTATTCAAAAATATAATTCGGTATCAATTATGCAAAAATTAAAAATTACGGAGACCTTACTGCTCTTTGGTAGTTTGGCTTTTCTGATCATGTGGGTCGATCAATTTTTTTACAAAGGGGTGACCTTGAAAGACAGTTATTTCTTTTTGATGTATGCTGTGGCTGGTTTTCTTTTCTATGTGTATCGCCGAGGTATGCGTAAAATGAATGAACAAAAAGAGGATACAGCATCTAAAAAGACAGCCAAAAAAGTTAAAAAATAAGAGATAAGATACTTGTAATAAATAAACTATCGATGACCCATCGGTAGTTTTCGTTTTTTATGAGTTGGTTATAAAAAAGGGGAATTAAACTGTAAATGATGGAAATCCCTACAAGAATACCTGTCAAGAAGCTAGGATAGGTTTGTGCGCCGTAAAAAAGAAAAATCCAAGTGAAAAGAAGTAGAATCGCTATGTAACGAATTGTTTTTCCGTGTTTGGATGGCTGCCCGTTCTCAAAGTGAGCAAATAAGAGGAGATTTTGCAAACTGATGAGTCCAACAAAAAGGGCTGCTAACCAACTGCTCAGATTGATTGAACTTTGTTGTACGAAGATACTCCCTACAACAGCAAGTGGATAAATGATTGCGATACCCCATGTTTTGACCCAAAAGATGATTTTTTTATTCTTTAGATACACATGAACAAGGCCAAAATACATTGCTACACTCAACAGGACGAACAAACCAAAATGAAAAATCGCAGTTGGCAATGTGAAGACTAAAAAAGAACAAATAATGACAATAAGTAAAAAAAGTAAAGATAAATTAAATTGATATTTAAGATGAAACGCATGTCTTTTTGTTTGGTTTTCCTCCGGTCTTCTATTGTCTAATAGTCTGTCTAATAAGTAGATAGCCCAAACCGATAATGCAAGCAAGCTTGTTTGAGTAGTCCAAATAGCTGGTGAACCCAAAGGTAATTTTGAAAAGGCTAAATGAAGGGAAATCGCACCTAGTACAACATCTAAACTAAGCCAATGGGCTGTCTGAAAAATAGATTTAAATAGATTGAAAACTTTATATCGCATGTAGCAAAATTAACAATAGATGATAAATATTCGCCTATTTGCGAAATCGAATCTTGTTTCTTACGTAAATTAGTCACTCATTTCAACACATAAACCGCTATTTAATCCTTTATTTACTTTTGTATCTATGAAAAAGTGCATTTTATCATTACTTCTGCTTGTATGTCAATACCCCGTTTATTCTCAACCTGATCTAGAAAACTCATCTACTGACTCAATAAAAGTTGAGCGTGAAAAAGTGGCTAAGTCATATATTGGTATTCGGTTGGCGACGAGCTGGTCTGCCTTTAACACAACGCGGAATACACTATTACTACCAACCAACGCTCCTATGGGTTTGCAAACAGGGCTTTCGTGGGATGTATTGACAAAAGGAAAGTTTGGGTCTAGACTTGAAGTCGGCTATGCACTCAAAGGTGCACGTGAGGCATTCATTGATCGAAGTTTGAACTTTGAAACGGTTACACGTCTGCATTATGCACAACTCACTGCGCTTCCGTTTATTTATAAGCCTATTTCTATTCAAAATAAAACGCCTTACATTGCTGTGGGTGCGTATGCCGCGCGAATGCTAGGCGTGTCTGTCACTTCTGACGTTCCTTCATTAACACGCTTTACAGATTTTGCTGAAAGTGTGTATCGTGAACAACCCAATGATTTTGGTTTGGTCGTTGCAACGGGTTTGTATGTGAAAAAAAGACCACTTTTTGAGGTACGTCTGGATTATGGGTTGCGTTCGCTTGAAACAGACGCAAACAGAACAAACAAGTCTATCAGCGTGGCCATATCTCTTTAGTTACTTTGAATGAAAAAACATATTGTCTATACACTACTCCTAGGGCTTTTTTTTCAAGCATGTGTGCAAAACGAAGTCCCGCAGCCATCCGTACAGTTTCTCGGATTTGGCTTAGTAAAGCGCATCGAACTTTCTCTACCGGAAAACCGTGTTTTTTTTAAAACAGGTGAAAAAGTGTCTATCAAGCCGAGCATTCGTGCTTTTGATAAAGATAAGAAAGTGATTTCGTATGACTTTTTGCCCCTTATGAACTGGACCGCAAACGGACAGGAAATAGAAGGACCCACACTTCAGTTCGAAACAGACGGAATCAAGAAAATTCAAGCAGGGTTTGGTAAATTGATGACAAACGAAGGTACTGTCCAGTTGTTTGATGTCAATAAAATTGATTTAAAAGTTACGAATACAACACCTAAAAATACCTATTTCAACGATAAGTCCATTTTGGTCTTTTCTGCGTCGGCCTCGTACGATGGTCAGGTGTTAGATATTCCCATTAATCTTGTTGCGGTTGATGTAGTTACGAAAGAAGAAGTTATTTTATCAAGTGGTGCTTGGCAGTTATCAAAGCCGGGTACATTTCAGATTGAGGCCCGGTTCAGAGATATTAAATCAACGGATTTAGTAATTGAAGTCAAAGAAATTACACAAAAACTACAACTTGATTTTGAACTTGTCGGAAGCGTTATTCGAGCGAATAATAAGTCAGAAATCCTTTTTAAACCTCGTTCTTTTGACTTGCAAGATCGTGAAATCCCACTTTCTTCACAAGCCCGTGTATATGATAATGGGCAACCGTTTGACCACACGAAACCGTATAAAACAGCAATTCCGGGTGTGCATGTTTTCGATATTCGATTGCCCGATGGACTTATTAGTAAGGAAGTTCGCTTAAATATCCCTGAACCAGAAGTGTTTCCTATAGTACGTATTCCAGTGATAATTCATTCATTTGGAGTGAGTTATACAAATGAAGAAATAGCGAAACTTTTTTCTGACGTAAATAAAGCATACAAAGATACGTATCGTATCAATACGGCTGATGTCCGTGATCCAAGTGGGGTAGAGGTATTCGTAGAGTTTTATCCTTATGACAAAGATAATCAAGGAAATCTGTTGGCTATTCGCGGTGTTCACCCAATAGAGAAAAATTCGGTAAGCTGGAATCAGGACGAATTCATCGCAAATGCAAGTCAAGATTTTTGGGATCCAAATACAGTCTTGAATGTATGGGTGAAGGAAGGTACGTTGAGCGGTATTGCTGGGTTTGCGTATTATCCTGTTATGGTTAATACGAATCCATTACCGGGCGTGAACGGCGCTGCACCTAAAAATACGCAACCTAATTTTCCATATGGAACATACTTAATGGAAAGATATGCCAAAGACGTAGGGGTTTTTGCGCATGAATTAGGACATAATCTAGGGCTCAGACACGTTTTTAACGGTAACGGAACCAATTTTAGCGACTGCCGTGAAGACTCAGATTTATGCCCGGATACATATGAATACGACCGAAGAAAGTATCAAACGAATTTGAACCAATTTGGGTATCGCAGGGAGAGATGTTCGGATGGACGTATTTTTATTAGTTCTAACTTTATGGATTATTTCATTAACTATGAAAATTCATTCACTTTCGACCAACGCACGCGGGTTCGACATGTTCTTTCCTATGGTCTTTGGTTACCTACACCTTTCAATGGTGTCAATGCCCGCAGAAAATCGCAAGATTTGCGTATTTCTCCTTCTCAATTAACTGGAAAAGGGATATTTGAATATTGTGGTGAAATAATGGAGTAGTTGACATAAATGAATCTTAAGAAAATAAAAAATGAAAAAAATAGGACTGGTTACATGTGAGCGTTTACCCCAGTTAATTCAAGCTGACCAACAAATTATTCCCTTTTTTTATCAGGCAGGGATAGAAGCAGAGCCGGTTATTTGGGATAATCCGGAGGTGGATTGGTCACGATTTGATGCGCTTATTATCCGAAATACGTGGGATTACTATGTAAAAGCCGATGCTTTTCAAGCTTGGCTTACAAAACTTGAAAACTTGGCTATTCCTCTCTGGAATTCGGTAGAAACTATTCGCCGAAATGCGCACAAATTTTATTTGCAAACATTTGAACAGCAGGGTGTTCCGATTATTCCTACATTGTTTTCTGAAAAAGGAGATAGGGCCATTTCTTGGGAGCAATTAAAGGAAAAAGGGTGGACAGAAATCGTTGTTAAACCAGCTGTTTCTGCGGGTTCATATGAGACCCACCGGTTGAATGTTATGGAAGTTGATAAAAAAGATTGGAATATGTTGGTCGGAGAAACAGACCAATTAATTCAACCTTTTTTGCCTGAAATTATGTCGGATGGAGAGTATTCGCTGATTTATTTCAATAAAAAATTATCACATGCCATCAAGAAATTACCCAAAGCAGGTGATTTCCGTGTCCAGCGGCAGTATGGTGGTCAGTATGCACCGTTTATTCCTTCTTTAGCACATTTAGACGCAGCAGAAGTGGTACTTGCACAATTTCCCGAAATGCTCTTGTATGCGCGTGTGGACGGTGTTTTTATCCAAGGCAAATTCCATTTGATGGAAATTGAGTTGATTGAACCTGATTTATACTTTGAGTTCGGAGAACAATTTGTGCATAATTTTACGCAAGCAGCTATGAGTCTAATTCATTGATATTCAAATATATATTCTCTCAAAGTTGAACTCAAGACGAATAAATAAAGGCACTTAAAAAGGCAAAGAGACCTTGTTTAAGTGTCTTTATTATATTCAATCGGTGATGATGACGAGTAATAAAATGATTGCTAAGAATAGTCCTAGAAACAGCCACGTCGCTCTTTGTTGGTGAGTCGCAGCAAGGTAAAAGCCAATCAGTGTGAGAGTTTGGACAGTCAATAAAGACCGATTGGGATAAACATCCATGTATCTACAGCCAAAAATAAAAGCGCTAATAAACCAAGCAATAGCTGTAGCTGCCCACGTCCATGATACTTGTTCCATTGTTTGGTCTGTTAGAACTAGCCATGCTGTTTGCCCAAGGGTTGCTATAAATAGTAGGACATTTGTGTAATGCAATAGATCTTTGCTTGCTTCTTGCGTTGGATATTTCATAACATATGCTGTATTTATGCTACGAATCTACCGAACAAGACTGAAGGAGTACTGAATGAAATATAAAAAAAAGATAAATAAATATGTTTTTTCTATGATTAGGGCATAGGTAAAATGATTTGAAAGTCAGTTTCTTCCTTTTCTACTGAAAAAACCCGAATATCCCCTTTATGATGGCGAATAATGCGATGTACCAAAGGAAGTCCGATTCCGTATCCTTTGTACGAAGCCGTATTCTCTGCTCGAAAAAACGGATCATATAGGTGTGGAATATCCGAAGGTTTAATGCCAAATCCTTTATTTTTAATGGAGACAACGACGAAGTTTTCTTCTCTACCACAACGCACATGCACAACGCCATCGTACGAAAATTTACATCCATTTTCCATTAAGTTAACAAAGGCTGTGCGGAGTAAATGGGCATTACCTAGCACAGTCAAGTCCTCTTCTGTGAGGGCGTCTGCTGCAAAATCTATGCGAATACGGCAGTCGCGTGAACCGGTTAGTAAATATTCGCGTGCATCAAAAAGTAGTTCGTCGATACGCAAAGATGCAGGTATAAATTCTGTTTGATTGTTTCCCACTTTGGCAAGTTCTAGCAAGGTATCAGAGAGGTGGCCTAGTTCTTTCAAATCATCCAAGACAGAACGTATAATGCGTTGATATTCAGCATGGTCACGTTCTTTTATAATGGCCATTTCAAGCTGTGAGACCATCTTCATCAACGGGTTTTTAAGTTCGTGTGAAAAATTAGAAATAAATGTTTGTTGTAATTGAAACGCACCTTCGATTCTGTCAAGCAAATCATTGATGGCTTTTTTAATTGATATAAATCCATCAAGTTCATTTGTATCCAGTCTTTTCTCTACATTTTTAGGATAAATAGAAGAAATCGTAACGACCATCTCATCACCTTTTTTGCGTTCCTTTATTTGTGAGTAAAAAAAAGCGAAAAATGGGAGTGTTGCAGAAAATAAGAGATAAAAGAAAAGTGAAAAAGAAGCCCATAGCCAAGCACCAATTCCACTTACGAGGAAAATTAGAAAAAGGAGTAAATAAGAATAGCTATTTCGCCACATAATTATTGATTTTTCTTCAGGACATAGCCCATTCCGTAGATAGTATAAATGAGTTTATTCGGAAAATCTTTATCTATTTTTCGGCGGAGTAAATTCATAAAAACCTCGACCACATTTGTTGTAACATCAGAGTCCATTTGCCAAACTTTATCTAATAGTTCTTCTTTGGAAAGAACCCTTCCTTGGTTTTTGAGTAAGCATTCTAGTAGTCCGAACTCCCTGGCTGTCAAGGGTATAGCTTGTTCTCCTCGAGTGACTGTCTTGGTGTCGAGATTCATTTCAAGATCATCAAATTGCAGTTTCTTAAATGCAATATGCAATGAATTTGTCCGTCTGGTTGCTACTCGGATACGGGCAATTAATTCTTTGAGTTCAAAAGGTTTGATAAGGTAATCATCTGCACCTACATCAAATCCTTTTAATTTTTCATCAAGTGAACTGAGGGCCGTAAGCAAGATAATAGGTGTTGAAGAGCCAGATTCCCGTATTTCCTTGACGATTTCATACCCATTTTTATACGGTAGAATGATGTCTGAAATAATGACGTCATACGGATTTTTTCGGGCGAGCATCGAGCCAATTTCGCCATCATAGGCAATATCCACTTCAAAGCCATTGGTCTCCAAGCTACTTTTTAGAGATTGTACAGTTTTGGGTTCGTCTTCAATTAAAAGTAGTCGTAGCATTTGTATACATTATTTAAAAATATAAGGCGGAATTTGGGGTAAAAGTTGCAGTGTGTGATGAATCCCCCGCATGACAGAAAGTAAAGGTTCGGGCGTAATACGTACAGGAACTGCTACTTTTTGTTGGATTCGTTGCACCATTCCGCGAAGTAGTGCACCGCCGCCCGTCAAGGTGATACCCGTTTGGAAAATATCCCCTGAAAGTTCCGGAGGGCATTGTTCCAATGTTTTAACGATGCTTCGCTCAATTTGTGTTAAAGAGCGGTCAAGATAAGTAGCTACTTCATTGTGCGATACCTCGATAGCGCGAGGCAAGCCATTGGCCAAATCTCTCCCAATCAGATGCATTTTTTTAGGGATGATATCATCTAAGTGATGTACCGCTGAACCCACTTCTTTTTTGATACGCTCGGCCATTCGCTCACTGATAAGTAAGTTAAATTGCCGACGAATCCCTTCCATAATTTCTTTGTCAAACGTATTCCCACCTAATCGGAGTGATTGGTTCCGAACGACAGATGCCATTGATAAAATAGCTACTTCTGTTGTTCCGCCTCCAATATCAATCAACATTTGACCTTGGGGTTTGAAAATATCCAATCCGATTCCAATGGCAGCAGCAATAGGCTCAAAAATTAGCCAAACTTCATCAGCACCTGCCCCCTCTGCCGAGTCATGTACCGCACGTTTTTCTACCTCTGTGGTATCATAAGGAATGCAAATGAGAAATATTTTTTTACCAAAACGATTCTTTGTGAGCGTTGTTTTTTCGACAAAACCACGTAACATTTGTTGTGCCGAAGAGAAGTCAGCAATGACACCATCTTTTAAGGGTTTGATGGTTTTGTAAAAAGAAGGTGTTTTTTCATGCATCGCCAAAGCTTGTTGGCCAATAGCAATAAGTGATGTGTCTGAAGAACGAAAGGCAACTATTGAAGGTTCTTGTAACCGAACACGCTCTTTATCAATGATAATGGTGTTGGCTGTGCCTAAATCAATACCTACATAAACGGGTTTTATGGGATTAAATGTCATTTTATTGAAAGGTAGGTTTATATGAGGTGGACGGACTTAGGAGAATGGACCATCGTGTTACAAGGTAGGCACAGAAACTAAAGATGAATTGAAGAAAATATAAATTTCTCCTAAAAGAATTTTAAAATAGGGTTGCGAAGATTTTTTTATAAAAAATCTATCATTTTCTTAAATTATAGCTCCGTTTTCGAGAAATTTAGATGCGCTATCTGATGAGTGTGTAGGTTTTCTACAATTTAATACGTGTTGGTTTATGGAGAAGAATTCTTCCCGATTTCGGGATCAAAATCTAAGATTGGCTGACTTTGACCAAAAGGTCGCTGTGCACTGTCCAAGTTGTCAAAGAAAGGCATGGGCGACAGTGGACTATACGCATGCGAAAGCAAAGTTAGTTTGTCCATTTTGTGGATTTTTTAAAACAGTGAGTACTTCCATTTGGCTATATGGAAAGCGTATCCCTATGCAGGGGCCAGCGCATGTCTACTTTCAGGCTAAGCTGTGGTATTTTACTTCTTTCAGAGATGATGTTTTTTGGGCATTGAATGATGAACATTTGAACTATCTGGAAAAATACATTGCAGCTAAACAGCGACAGAGCAACGAACGAACTCATTTTACACTTTTGGAACGACTACCCAAGTTTTACCATGATGCAAAAAATAGAGAAAGCCTGCTTAAATTAATTCAAAAGCTGAAGAAAAAATAAGTCAAGTATCTCACTTTCAGATAAATGAGATACTTGACTTATCGAACTATTGGCCTGAAATATATTAATTTACCAGAACTGAACCTGCGCAAACATCCCCTTCTACCGTTCCTGATAGCCACAGTTTAAGTTTTGCGGTTCTTTCTTCTGTTAATTCTTGCAAATAGATATGCCAACACATAGGTTGTATACTACCATACTGACCAACAGGACGTTCCGGATATTTTGCTAGCATTTCAGCATCCCGAAACTGAATCCAAATGCGTTGTGCATTTCGAAGGTTTTTGACGAAAACAAGGTCAGATTTATACTTTTTCAAGACAGCAGTATAGACAGTATTGAGTTGTTTGTCTGCGCGTAGATAATCGTTGTAAGCGTTCTGATTTATTTCTGCTTGAGTTTGACCTAACGAAACATGAGAAAAAAGCAGACCGAGGCACAAAATGCCTATAGAGAAAATGGTTTTCATAAAGAGAAAGGAAGTAGGTAAGAAAATGAGTCTGCTCCCAAGGTAAGAAAAAAAGGTGAGTTCCCTTGAAGAAGCAGATTTAAAAGTAAAGGAACGATACAAAAGTTACGAATTTATTCTCGAAAAATAGTTGAAAAAATCGATTAAGCTCT
Organism: Spirosomataceae bacterium; assembly: GCA_046292055.1. Taxonomy (GTDB): domain Bacteria; phylum Bacteroidota; class Bacteroidia; order Cytophagales; family Spirosomataceae; genus CAYNRA01. The sequence goes on from JBKBRQ010000035.1 coordinate 14,888, forward strand.
AATAGCTTTTAAGGAAACAAAATAAAAAAGCCAGACATCTGTCCGGCTTCCAAAAATAACGTGCATTTCGTGTCAATCGTGCTGACAATGAATGGTATGTCTTTGATTGAAATAATGGCCAACCACCAATCCAGCACTTGCAACATAGCTGACTTCGTGCATCCATTCGATGGATTCTTCCATAAAAACAGCGACAGATAACAATGAAAAACTAGCCCAAATGACAGTCTTCCATGTTTTATGATGGCTCGTACGTGTGCTCAAATAAACAGCTATGCCACTGATAACCAAAAACATAAAGGATAAGTCATGCCACCAGTGTAGTTGTGTGAATAAAAGTAGGATGAAAGGCGTGGCTAAACAATGTACGACGCAAAGGGAGGCACTGATTATCCCGAGTAAATCGGATTGGTTTTTGAAAATCTCGTATTTGAACATGAGTTTAAACGAATGTGTATCTATTGGATGTACGAATGAACGGTTGCTAACTTTACTAAATTGACAAGAAATAATACCTGTCTGATGTAATAAACAAATCTAATGCAATAAAGTTGCAAATATAGTAAAAAAAGGAATAACGTGGGCAAACTCTCCAAGAAACTAAGCTACAGTCTCTTACCAAGCTGCTGTAATGTTCAGCGAACAAGAAGTGAAATAGATATATTATCCTAATTTTGTGTTTCATTAAACTAGGTTAAAAGCAATTATGCACACTGTTGTCTTGGTTTTGTATCTTCTGCCCGTACTTCTTATTTTATCGTATGGCGTCGTTCAGCTTGTCCTTGTGATTCATTACTTGGCAGCTAGAAAGAAGGAGATAAGTTATCCCGAAGTACCGTCTGTCTGGCCCAAAGTAGTTGTGCAATTACCTATTTACAACGAAAAGTATGTCATTGAACGTCTCATAAAGCAAGTTGCTCAACTGGACTATCCACTCGATAAGCTCGAAATTCAGGTTTTAGATGACTCGACAGACGAGACAACAGAACTTGTGCAAAAGGCGTTGAATGCATTGCCTGAGTCGATTCAATCTATATATAAACATATTCGTCGTCCAGAGCGGCGTGGTTATAAAGCAGGCGCACTTGCCTACGGACTTACACAAACGGATGCCGAATTTGTCGCTATTTTTGATGCTGATTTCTTACCTGCCCCTACTTTCTTAAAGAAAACAATTCCGCATTTTCACCGTGAAGAAGTAGGGGTTGTGCAAACACGATGGGCGCACCTGAATGCTTCTTTTTCACTCTTGACGGAACTCCAAGGTTTTGGTCTTGATGCCCATTTTACCATCGAACAAGTGGGTAGAAATTCGCAAAATCACTTCATTAATTTCAATGGAACAGCCGGTGTTTGGCGTACAAAAACTATCGAAGAGGCAGGAGGCTGGGAGGCCGATACACTCACAGAAGACCTCGATTTGAGTTATCGCGCCCAAGTAAAAGGATGGGAATTTGTTTATCTTCGTGATGTTGCTTCACCTGCCGAATTACCGGTTTCTATGGAGGCAATTAAGTCCCAACAGTATCGCTGGATGAAGGGAGGTGCTGAATGTTTGGTAAAAAACACGAAACGGGTTTTTTATGCAAAAGGACTTTCTTTGTCTACACGTCTTCATGGGTTCTTCCATTTGCTCAATTCTTCCATTTTTGTGGGTGTATTTTTTTCTGGATTATTGAGTCTACCCGCTGCTTGGGTGATTTCACAGCATCGTGATTGGGCTGTTTATGCCAAATGGACGGCGTTTTTTCAGGTAAGCTGGGTTGTATTGGGCTTCTTTTATTGGCTTGCTTATTCCGAACAAAAACAATCTTTCTGGCGATTTCTTCGGTTGTTTTTATCCTTTCTCACGTTCATGATGGGGCTTTCTTTGCATAATGCGTTGGCAGTTTTGGAGGGGTATACGGGTAGAAAAACACCTTTTGTTCGAACACCAAAGTTCAATGTATCAGATATGACAACATCTTGGAAATCAAATATATATCTTACAAAAAAAGTCCCGCTGATTACCTCTCTAGAAGCGGGACTTGGGTTGTATTATATCTTTGCTGTCTTGG
>JBKBRQ010000358.1:0-1667 GCA_046292055.1 Spirosomataceae bacterium
ACTGAAATGCTTTTACCCTTTGCATCAATTACGCCATAGTTTGTAACCACTATTCTGTTCGGGTTGGTTACTGCTGTTGCTTCGTGTGGCTCTATTGCAATGGGCAACTCTTTTATCTTCTCCCCTTTTTCTAAATCAAAAACAGTAATGCTTCGGGTTGCTTTATTGACAACATATAGTTTGCCTTCCGTTTTTATGGAATATTTGGGCTGTTTGATGATATATACCATTCCAAATACCAGACAAATCAAGCCCAACAGGAGTACTATTTTTTTGAAAAAACTCATAACTTATTGGATTTAAGTTGCTCCATTGCATATCTACACGCTCGTACGGTAAGCGCCATATAAGTTAAAGAGGGGTTTTGGCAAGCCGAAGACGTCATACAACTACCATCTGTAATGAATACATTTTTCACATCGTGCATTTGGTTGTATTTGTTCAAAACAGAAGTCTTGGGGTCATTGCCCATTCTTGCCGTTCCCATTTCGTGTACTGCTGCGCCAGGAGGCGGACTTGTTCTATAACTTCCTACGTTTTTGAACCCTGCTTTGGTTAAAATTTCCTCACTCGATTTGGTCATATGTTCCATAATTGCTAATTCATTATCACCATATGTAAAATGAATCTTAACCAATGGCAATCCCCATTGGTCTAGATTCTGGGTGTCTAAAGAAATTTTGTTTTCATAATTTGGCAAAACTTCTCCTCGACCACCAAGAGAAATCGTCCATTTACCTGGAGTTTGCAATTGTGCTTTCAATGAAGCGCCAAAACCTTGTGTGGATTTTGATTCCCAATTTTCTCGCTCTCCTTTACCTTGAATTCCATATCCTCTGACAAAATCAGGGGTTTGTGTTTGCTTATTTATGTTTTGAAATCTTGGAATATAAATGGTTCCAGGCGACCTTCCTTCGTAATATTTATCCAACAATCCATCAAAAGTTCCGTAGGTACCTTCATTGACAATATGGTCCATTAAGTTATGTCCGACTTGTTGACTTGAATTCCCTAATCCATTAGGAAAAGAGGGAGAAACAGAATTCAACAAGATAGCAGCAGTAGCAATTGCAGAGGCGTTTAAGAAAATAAGTTTAGCATAGAAAGTGTGCTCTTCTTTTGAAATAGCATCAATGATTTTTATCCCAATGGCTCTTTTAGTATTGGCATCATACAGCACTTCTTTCACAATAGAATTCGCTCTTAAAGTCAAATTCCCTGTATTTTGTGCATCTAACAATGTTGCCGAGTTACTGCTAAAATAGCCCGCAAACGGACAGCCACGACTGCATAAATTGCGATACATACAAGGACCTCTTCCTTTTTTTGGTTGCGTTAAATTTGCTACTCTACCATTTATAATCACTCTATCGGAATAATGCTCTTTTACTTTTTCTTTTAAATGCTGTTCTATCGCATTCATCGGTATCGGTGGCAAAAAAACACCATCTGGCAAATGAGATATAGATTCTGAACTTCCGCTAATACCTACATAATCTTCAACATAGTCGTACCATTGAGCCAAATCTGCATAGCGTATAGGCCAATCGACTCCATAACCGTCTTTTTTATTGGCTTCAAAATCCAAATCTGAAAGGCGGTAGCTTTGTCGACCCCAAGTGAGCGAACGTCCCCCAACTTGATAGCCTCTAATCCACTTAAATGGG
>JBKBRQ010000359.1:0-1631 GCA_046292055.1 Spirosomataceae bacterium
AATTGCCCGTCTTCATAGCATTTAATAACCTCGGTATGCGATGCACTGAACTTCATTCCAAAAGCCTGCATCACTTGTTGATTGACCAATTGAAGCGCACGCTCATCTACGCTTCCTTCCTCCACGGTTATAGACCGAAAAATTCCGCCTCCGTGCGCAACTTCAAACGGTGTATTCACATATTGACTACAACGACTGAAGACAATTTCACCACCGATTGTCAACGAATCTACGTGATAAACATCCCCAGGTTTGAATTGCTCGATGAGGTATTCGTGTCTTTTTTCACCTAGACTGTGTACAACCTCCCACGCTTCTTCGAGTGAGAACACTTTTTTGATTCCCGTAGCAGAGGCTTCTGAGCGGGGTTTTATCACCCAAGGGCCTTGCGTTTGTTGCAAAAATTCGGTGATGTCAATATCTGTGAATAAAGGACTGAACCGAGGTACGGCAATTCCTTGGTCTTCAGCTTGAATGCGCATCGCCAATTTATCACGGAAATACCGCGCTGTAGTTTGTCCCATCCCTGGAATCCTGAAATATTCCCGAACGAGTGCTGCTTTTTCTACATCAAAGTCATCGAGAGCCACCACTAAATCAATTTTTTGGGTACGCATCAAATGAGCGATGCCATCTAGAATTTTCTGATAGGTATCGAATGAATTTTCGACATTTTCGAGATAAAAAAACGTATCGACAGATTCCCTTGGCCAAGGCTTATCGGCAAGTTTTTGGTCAGTTAACAGAAAAACAGTATTTCCCAGCGACTTGGAAGCGCGTAGAAAATCAACTCCTTTAAAAAAAGTACAAATGCAAAGAATCGTCATACGTTCGGAATTAATGAATAGAATCAGTATTGAAAGTAAATTGCATATTTTTCATTAAAAAACAAAAAAGCTACCGGAAGAATCCGATAGCTTTTTTGTTCCATTAAAAAGGATAAATTACATACCACCTGCTTTTGGTGTAACAGACCCTTTGATTGTCAAGACTTCTCTTGGGTTCTCTGCATTACTTGTAATGGTGATGGTTTTATTGAAAGCACCTGGACGACCAGATGTATTGTAACCTACTTTGATTTGTGATTTAGCACCTGGCATGATGGGTTCTTTTTTCCATTCAGGCGTCGTACAACCACAAGAAGCTTGTACATTAGAAAGGATAATAGGGGCATTTCCTGTATTTTTTACTTCAAATGTGTAAGTAGCTACAGGGCCTTCTGATAATTTACCGAAATCATGTACTACCTTGTTGACTTCTAATTTACCTTGGGCAGAAGCGGCAAAACTGATAGCGATAACACCTAGAATGGTTAAGAATACATTTTTCATAGATTTGAATAAACTATTAAATTTGGGAATTAGGAAAAATACTTTGTAAAATGATACGACAAAATAAACGAATTTATTTTACGTAAGCCAACTAATTAACACCTCTTTAACAATATTATGTAACAATCCGTTATTTGAAAACTTAAATAAATTATCCTAACTTTACAAAAAAAGTTGTCATGCTAATTAATTTTCAAACAAAACAGCATGATAATGCATCTAGATAAGACGCTATGGCAATAACCAAACAACGTATCGCATCGGATGTACACATCACCCGTGAGGACGTGTTGGCCGATT
>JBKBRQ010000360.1:0-1594 GCA_046292055.1 Spirosomataceae bacterium
ATCTACCACATAGTCAATGACTTTTTGTCTTCCTTCGTCATCAAAATCCGTATCAATATCGGGCATCGACTTTCTGTCTGGATTCAAGAAACGCTCAAAAAGTAAATTGTACTTGATGGGGTCAATATTGGTAATACCTATGCAATACGCAACCACAGAGCCCGCTGCTGAACCTCGCCCAGGCCCAACCATAACTCCCATGTTTTTGCCAGCTAGAATGAAATCCATGACAATCAGGAAGTACCCAGCAAAACCCATTGTTTTTACTGTAAATAGCTCAAAATCAATCCGTTCTTTGATGTCATCAGTAATTTCTCCATACCGTTTTCGTGCACCTTCGTACGTCAAATGTTGCAGATATTCCCATTGATTTAAGTCATTATCTGCATGTATTTTGAACTCCTCTGGGAGGGGGAAGTTAGGTAGTAAAATGTCTCTTTTGAGTTGAACGGGCTCAATTTTACTAACAATTTCATTGGTGTTATCGATGGCTTCCGGCATGTCTGAGAATAACTCAGTCATTTGTGCCGTTGTCTTGAAGAAAAATTGGTCGTTAAAAAAAGCAAACCGTGAATTTCGTTTAGACGAAGAATCGTCGTCGTTGAAATCCTTTGAAGTAGGTGTCGAAAGTTTTTCATTGGTATTGACACACAACAAAATATCGTGCGCTACCCAATCTTCTTGATCCACATAATGGCTGTCATTCGATGCAATGATTTTCAGGTTATGCTTTTTGGCATATTTCTCAAGCACTTTATTGACCGTAATTTGCTCAGGAATTTCATGCCGTTGGATTTCTACGTAGTAATCTTCACCAAATCTATCTAGCCACCATTTTAGCTCTTTTTCTCCAGCTTCTTCGCCTTCTTTCAGAATAGTCTGAGGTACAATAGCTCCTAAGCAACAGGTTGTTGCAATTAAATTATCTTTATATTGGTCAATTAGTTCTTTCGTAATGCGGGGGTATTTGCCGTATAACCCTTCTGTAAAGCCCAAAGAGCATAGTTTTACGAGGTTTTTATATCCTTCCGGATTTTTGGCGAGAAGGAGCTGATGGTACCGTTTGTCTTTTTGTTCTTTCGAGAATTGCTTTTTATGGTGGTCTTCTACGACATAAAATTCACAACCAATAATGGGTTTAATATTGTACTTATTGGCCTTCGCTACAAAGTCAAAAACACCAAACATATTGCCGTGGTCGGTAATTGCCATGGCAGGCATTTGGTCTTTTTGCGCTTTCTTGAACAACTTATCTATGTTGGAAGCCCCGTCAAGTAGCGAAAATTGGGTGTGATTATGTAAATGTGAAAATTGCATAAAGAAGTAGGAAAAGGCAGATTTTGACTGAAGAAATGGAATACAAAATTAGAAGGATAAGAAGGAAAATGAAAGCGAAAGTTAGTCTATATTCCTAAAGAGAAGATAGAAGGTTGATGACCAAAGAGATAGGCTAAAAGAGCTACTTATTCTGATAGGAGTTCAAAAGATGAACTCCTATCAGAATAAATGAAAATAAGGAGTTAGATATAGGATATGTTACAAAAATTTGCGAAATTTGCATCCTATTTACTTTTTCATACATTTAAACCTGTTT
>JBKBRQ010000361.1:0-1581 GCA_046292055.1 Spirosomataceae bacterium
GCCTCCTCCGCGATTGTCGTGGACGCGATTGCCGAAGAAAATTACGGCAAAATTCAAACTATTTACCAAAAAAGTAGTGTTAATCTTCTCTTGTTTGGCGCCGCCATTTTACTCCTCGTTTGGGTAAATGTAGATGAACTTTTTTCATTTATAAAACCAGAATATGCTGCCGGCAAGTGGGCACTTTTACTCATTGGGATGGGTAAATTGGTTGACTTAGGCAATGGGATAAATGGTCTTATTTTATCCAATTCAAAGAAATACCGATATGATTCTTTTTTGGTTATCAGTTTTGTCGGTATTCTCTATATATTGAATGAATGGATGATTCCCTCTTTTGGGATAGATGGCGCTGCCTATGCTGCACTCATCGCTTTGGTATATTATAACTTTGTTCGTACTTTTTTGGTTTGGTATTTCTTCCGCATACATCCATTCGGAAAAGAACAGCTTATCTTACTTCTTCTTTTCTTCTCACTCGTCTATCTGGGCCAGCAGTTGCCGACCCTTTCTTGGCCCTTTTTGGGGTCTATTTTCCAAATGGCCTTTCAGTCCATTCTTGTAGGAAGTTTATTCTTGACAGGCGTTTATGTATCCCGTGTATCCCCGGAAGTAAACCAACTTATCGAAGTTCCGTTCACCTATCTTCGCCGCTTTCTCAAGATTTAACTTGTTCAATTACTGCTTGGTATGTTTGTATAAATTGGACAAACTCTTGTTCTAAGATAGTTACTTTTTCTTCAAAACCCACTAAATTCCCTTCTTTCGCAGGGACTTCAATATCTTTGGTTACTTCATGAATCCGCATCAAACCAATGGTACCCGAATTACCTTTTAACGTATGTAATTCACGCTGAATTTGTACGACATCTCCCAATTTATAAGCCTCCTTTGTAATTTGAATCTGCTCGGTCGCTTCCGCCACAAAATCCTCATACACACTTTGTAATGTCTCCTCTCCGACCATATCAAACAAACCTTTTACAACCTCCATATCGTATGCTTCGATAGTATCAGGCAATGTATATTGAAAAGAAGTTTCAGCAATATCTATATTTTCATTTTGTAGCGTTTCTTTTTCTTGGAGTTGTTTCTCCCGTGTTCCGAGAATAATTTCGCGTACTTTCTGCAAAAGACTTTGTGCCCGAATTGGCTTTGGAATGTAGTCATCCATACCTAAGTTTAGAAAGCGTTCTCGGTCATGTTGCATCGAATAGGCCGTCATGGCTACAACCGTTGGTAGTTTTTTGCCATGTATCTCCCGTAATCGTTGCGTCGTTTCTATTCCGTCCATTTCCGGCATTTGAATATCCATTAATATCAAATCAAACATAGGTTCTTGCCCAACCTTCTGGATTGCCTGCTGGCCACTTTCAGCCGTCGTAACTAGGCAATTCGCCTTCAACAGAATTTCAGACGCTACTTTTCGATTAATCATGTTGTCATCCACCAAAAGGATACGAGGCTGATAATCAATAAAATACTCTGAAAACTTCACCTCTTTTGTATGAATATTTTCACTTATCGGAACAATAGTTGTCGTTTTTATTTCCAATGTAAACCAAAAGCAACTTCCTTTTC
>JBKBRQ010000362.1:0-1566 GCA_046292055.1 Spirosomataceae bacterium
ATGCCGTATTTGGCTTGTTTTCTGTGTAAAATGTGCGTCAATGTCGTTAAAATACGTGCACCAGATGCGCCAAGCGGATGCCCAATAGCTACGCCGCCCCCTTGAATATTCAGTTTCTCATTCGGAATCGAGAAATGTTTTGCAAAAGCCATAGGTACAACGGCAAAAGCTTCATTGACTTCAAAGAAATCCATTTGTTCGATGCTTAAACCTGCTCGTTTGAGCGCTTTTTCTGCCGCCAAAATAGGCGCTGTCGTAAACCATTCTGGTTCTTGGGCTGCGTCAGCGTAGCTAATAATTTTTGCCAACGGCGTTAAGTTGTGTGTGTCAATCGCTTCTTGTGAAGCCAAAACAAGTGCTGCTGCTCCGTCGTTAATTGTGGAGGCATTCGCAGCTGTTACTGTACCTGTTTTAGTAAATACAGGCTTTAATTGCGGGATTTTTTCAAAATTAACGCGCTTGTATTCCTCGTCTTCAGATACTGTTTCTAGGCTTCCCTTTTTGTTTGTCCATTGAACCGGAATGACTTCTGCATCAAAACTTCCGTTCGCCCAAGCATCAGCTGCTTTTTGGTAGGATTGAATAGCGAAAGCGTCCTGTTCCTCTCGTGTGATGTTGTATTTTTCAGCCGTTGCATCTGCAAAACAGCCCATTGGTTGTGTTTGGTATACGTCTATAAGTCCATCTCGTTGCAACCCATCGACCAACACACCATTGCCATAGCCGTATCCATAGCGGGCTTTCGGTAGATAATGCGGGACATTCGTCATACTTTCCATGCCTCCAGCAACTACCACCTGATTTTGGTCCAGCTGAATGGATTGTGCAGCAAACATAGCTGCTTTGAGCCCAGAAGCGCATACTTTATTCACTGTCGTTGCAGGAACATGTTGCCCCAAACCTGCTTGTATGGCAACTTGTCTGGCAGGCGCTTGTCCAGCATTGGCTTGCACGACTTGACCCATGAAAATCTCATCAATCGCCTCAACGGGTACACCTGATTTCTCAACAGTTGCTTTTACAATTTGTGTGCCTAGTTCAACTGCGCTCTGCGAAGCCAATACACCCCCAAAACTACCTTGTGGCGTTCGGTGGGCGGCTACAATAAATACGTCTTTCATGTGGAGTTGATTATTTTTAGTTTGGATGAATGAGTACAAAAATACTTGAAAAAAGCAATTATTTCATTAAAACGTGCAATTAGTGGGGTTAATATCCAAAAAAGTGGGGTGAAGGTATTTATTTTTCAAAGGAGCCTTTTTTTATTGAGTGGTTTTTAAATCCAACAAAATAAATGGGAATGCGATTTGTACCGGAAGTCTTGGGCTATTTTGACCAAGAAAGCCAAATCGGTTGCGTATCTTTGTCGCCAATTTGAACAAAAAGTATGATTTCTGTAGATAACGTTGCCGTTGAATTTAGTGGACATACGCTTTTTAGCGATGTTACTTTTAATATTAATGAAAAAGACCGGATTGGTCTGATGGGAAAGAATGGAGCGGGAAAATCGACGCTCTTAAAAGTTATTGCGGGTGTAAATAAACCTACAAAAGGGAAGATTTCCGC
>JBKBRQ010000363.1:0-1562 GCA_046292055.1 Spirosomataceae bacterium
TTGGTCTGCGCGAAAATGTTCTAAACCAGGGAAATTGGGTTGAACATCAATGATGGCGTAATAATTTCCTCCGTAAGCAACATCTACAACTAATTCACCCAAATCAGGACACGTGATAGATAAACCTTCCGCAGCTAAAAAAGAGGGAACATTCGTTAATTTAACAGAAGTAACTTTCCCTTTTTCATTCTGTTGGTAATCAATTAAAACCAAACCTGCGGGGGCTTCCATGCGCACTTTTCCTTTGACTTTGGGAGAAATCAGCCCTTTTTCAATAGCAATTGTAATAGTTCCAATTGTTCCGTGGCCACACATGGGTAAGCAGCCACTTGTTTCAATGAACAGCACGCCCACGTCGTTTTGTGGGTCACAGGGAGGGTACAGAATACTTCCCGACATCATATCATGCCCGCGTGGTTCAAACATCAATCCCTTCCGAATCCAATCGAATTCTTGTAGAAAATGTTGGCGTTTTTCAGACATAGTGCGACCTTCAAGCTGAGGGCCGCCTGTTTGCACCAAACGCACAGGATTTCCACACGTATGTGCATCAATACATGTAAATGTTTCTTTCATATTTTAGACGGATAGGGCAAAATTAATATCCATATTTTGATAAATCTGGACGCGTTTTAATTGCTTCTTCAATGATGGTGAGTACGTTTTGTCTTTCTTCTCCGATGAGTGGTAAACGAGGTTCCCGAACAAACTCAGAGCCCAAGCCCGTTGCGGCTTCTGCAAGTTTGATATTTTGTACAAATTTGGTTGATACATCCAAATGGAGAAGCGGGAAAAACCAACGGTAAATTTCGCGTGCTTCCTCTATTCTTCCTGCTTTGGCTAACTCATAAATCACGACGGTTTCTCTTGGGAACGCATCGACAAGCCCTGCAACCCAACCATCAGCACCCATGATGAGGCTTTCCAAGGCGAGGTCATCTACCCCACTAAGAATTTTGAAACGGTCGCCGAACGTATTGATGATGTCTGTCATGTACCGAATATCTCCCGTTGATTCCTTCATCGCTTCAAAATGTGGATTGGCTGCCAATTCCTGAAACATCGGAATAGAAATAAACGTCTTGTAGGCAAGCGGATTATTGTACGCCATGACGGGCAAATCTGTTGCATCTGCTACTTTGTGTAAATAGTGTAAGGTTTCTCTGGTATCAGACGGGTACCGCATCGGTGGCAAAAGCATGAAACCATCTGCGCCCAATTCTTCACAATCTTTAGCAAATGCAACTGCCTCCCGTGTGATACATTCGGCAATACACATAATGACGGGCGCTCTTTCTCCCACGACATTTTTGGCAGTTTCAAGAAGAAGGTATTTTTCATCCGTTGTCAATGTGCCATTTTCACCGAGAGAGCCACAGAGAACAATGCCGTGTACACCTGCGTCGAGTTGGGCATCTATATTTGAGATAAATAAGTCTAAATCAAGACTTTCATCTTCGTAAAAATTGGTGGTAACAGCAGGGTAAACGCCTGTCCAGTTTGGTTTCATAGATTTCGTTTAGTTAGGATATACTTAAAACAAACTTAGGAGTTCTTGGGCA
>JBKBRQ010000364.1:0-1544 GCA_046292055.1 Spirosomataceae bacterium
AGAGGAAATTTCAAAATCGATTATAAAGGAGACTGGGAATAACAAAGAAGTTTATACGAGCAGACTGCTAACCACTTAACTTAATAGACCAACTGACACAGTTTTGTGAACGCTCCCACATATTTTCATTATCATTGACATAGGTTTTATCAAAGTACTAACTATTGGTTGTAAATGCTTAATGACATAATTGAAATAATATAAGATGTAATCGATACCTTTAAAGGCTTCAATATTCATATTGAAGCTGTTTAAACTTTATTTTTTGTACTGATTTTGCGTAATAAAATAACTGAGAATGCCATAAAATGCAGACAAATCCAATTTTGCACTAAGAATTCAAACCTAATAAGAAGAGCTTTAAATCCGTCAATCCAAGCATTTGTTCGTTCAATTACATAACGTCCTTTGTAGAGTTCTTCATCAAAAATATTAACACCTGTTTGGGATGGAGTATCTGCTTGTTTATTTCTCGAATTCGGTTTTATATTGGCAATAATACCTTCCTTTGAACAAGCTTCTTTTAACTCTTTAGAATCAAATCCTCCATCTGCGTTTAGAAACAAGCCATCTAAGATAATTCCTACCTCTTTTAGCATATCACAGAGTTCATTAAAGAATGTATTAATTTCATATAAATCATGGTGGTTACCGGCTTGTGGCGTACTCATAGACAGCACAATACCTTGATTATCAGTAATAAACAAGGCGTTTGTCGTCTTGCAAGATTTCCTCCCTTGATAAGAAACTGCTTCACCACCATTCTTCGAGGCAGTGTGAGAGCCGTCCAACGCAAGTCTCGATAAGTCAAGATATTGACGATTTTCTCTCAGTAAATTAACAAAAATCTTTCGCCAACAACCTGCCCTATTCCACTTATTAAAATGGTAGTAGACACTATTCCATGACAAAATAGTTCCACTAAAAAACTTTTGTGTTGGTAATTCTCTCCATTGACAGCCCGTCTTTAAACGATATAAAATAGCTTCTACAAGCTCAACCAAGGGTACTTTTGGTTCAAAACCTCGACTTCCTACCGATAAATGTGGGATAATCCACTTCTCTATTGTATTTTTACTTAGCATTCCCTGTATGTGATATTTTATGATTAGACACCACAAAATTCTCACTTATTTGGGAATGTTTTGCATTTGTTTAAACAGCTTCAACAATAAGATAAGACCATCACCTGAAAGATAACGTTTGAGATTCTAACAAAAAATCAGATTAAGAAAGACTGGATGAAAATAAGGCGTTCTCGCCCAAACAAAGGCGGAGCAGTATTGTAGTAATGTGGAATTTTAAAAGAAACCGACTGTGCAATCCAAGCAAATGTAGATAAAACAGGCGTTTCTATTAACCAATCTAAAGCAGGAAAATGGAAATCTATATTTACTCCTTGCGAAGCATTCGGCGTAATTTTATAATGCGTAACTGCATCAGAACAGCACTTTGCTCTTTTGATGGTAGTCTTAGATGAATTATTGGTCATCTTAGCTTTACCAGCACAACAAGAACGTTTGGGTTGAGTATAAGTAACTTTA
>JBKBRQ010000365.1:0-1543 GCA_046292055.1 Spirosomataceae bacterium
TTTATTAAATAAAAAGGCAACGGGGCGTAACTTAATTGTTTATTGCCAAGTGACGCTCATCAAACAAACCAAAGAATATGCCGATGAGTTTAATCGGGTAATCATTAACTTGAAACAAGTCCAAGAGTGTCATTTTGTTTCGGGTAGTTTTGATTATTTGCTTAAAATTATCGTACCGGATATGGAAGCATACCATGAATTTCATCAACAGAAATTATCTGTTATTCCGGGTGTATCCTTAATCAATAGCTTTTTCGTGATGTCGGAGGTCAAGAGTACGACTGAGATTCCACTATAAAAAAGTCCTTCCCAAAATTTCTTCTGGGAAGGACTTTCTTGTTTTAAACTTAATATCTAGGTCCTGACGGATATCTGCTTGGGCCCGTTGGTCTTCGTTGCACAGCTTGTCTTTGCGTGTTTGTCTTTGCTTCCGTAATCATTCGATCTAGAACGAGCAAATCCCTTTTCAACTCTTGTACTTCGCCAGGTGACAACCGCCCGTTTCGCATGTATCTATTTTCTTTCATTTCAATGCGGTCAGCAAAATCAATCAATCTATTTGCCTCGCGACCCGTAATCAAACCGCGGGAAATTCCGAACGCTATTCGGTCGCGGGCATCTTGCTGAAACGAGCTAATCAAACGCGCATTTGCTCTATTTCTGTCTATTCGATTATACTGACTATCATACCCCCACGTATATGGTTTTGACTTATCGCCACGCGCATATTCTTCGTAAGTACTGTGCGGATGTCTGTCGTTTCGTGGGTCATTTCGGTGGTATTGTGCACTCGCTTGAAAAGAAATCAACAAAACCAAACTTAAAATTCCTGTGAGCTTTTTCATAATTTGTGAGCGATTAAAAGTGGAAATAAAACCTAATTTTTTATTTATATCCCTTAGATGCAAAACCTTATCAGAAGTTTGCTTTTCGTATTTGTTAATAAGTGTTAACGGAATTAATAAACTATAAGTCAGGCATTTATGTACAAATAGTAAATCAAAAAAAGAAACTATTGGGGATTATAAGAGAAGAAAACTATATTCGTCTATTCATTTATTCCTATACCTATCCTTTATTCATCATGAAAAAATGTATCCTACTTATTCTCTGTTGTTTGGCTTGGACACAGGCAGCGCAAAGCCAAACATACACGCCTACCCCGCAAAATCTTCAAACCCGCGAATGGTTTCAAAATGCAAAGTTTGGGCTATTTATCCATTGGGGACTATCCAGTAGCCTCGGTCAAGGAGAATGGGTGATGAACATCAAAAATATTCACCGCGACGATTATTCTCGCCTTCAAAATAGCTTCAATCCACACGACTTTGATGCTGAAAAATGGGTTTCTATGGCAAAAAAAGCCGGTATGAACTACATCACCGTCATCACGCGGCACCACGATGGATTTAGTCTTTGGGATACAAAATATTCAAATTGGAAAATCACCAATACACCATATAAAAAGGATGTTTTGAAATTATTGACGGACGAATGCCGTAAACAAAACATCAAAGTCTTTTTCTATTACAGCCTTCTCGAC
>JBKBRQ010000366.1:0-1536 GCA_046292055.1 Spirosomataceae bacterium
GGTAGAAAAGGACATTACCGCGAACTTTTTGAGAGCATCATCAAAATGGGTTATACCAAAGTACGCGTGGATGGCGAAGTCAAGGATGTTGTGCCCAAAATGCAGGTTGATCGTTATAAAATTCACGATATAGAAGTCGTCATTGATAGACTTATTCCCGACCAAGAAGACAGATACCGACTCAGCCAGTCTGTCCGGACTGCGCTAAAAGTAGGGAAAGGCTCTATGTATGTACTTGATGATCAAGGCATTATTCATTATCTCTCTCAGAACTTAACTGACCCCGAGTCAGGTATAAGTTACGAAGAACCTTCTCCGAATTCATTTTCATTTAATTCACCATATGGCGCTTGTCCGAGTTGCAATGGATTGGGACATGTAGAAGAAATTACAGAAGATTCCATTATCCCTGATAAAACCCTGAGTATCAGCCGAGGAGGAATTGCCCCTTTGGGCGAATACCGTGATTTGTGGATTTTCAAACAGATAGAAATTATCTTGAAAATGCACAAAGTGAACATCAGTACGCCGATAGAAAAAATCCCTGAGGAGGCCATCGAAACCATTTTGTATGGTAGCAAAGAACCACTTGCTGTGCCTTCAAAAAAACATCCAGGAACAGATTGGAATACAAAATTTGAAGGAGTTATTACGTTCTTAAAACGGCAGCAAGAATCCGACAACGATAAAATTCAAGAATGGCTGCGCGATTTTTTACAAACCAAAACCTGTGGTGAATGCAATGGACAGCGATTGAGAAAAGAATCGCTTCATTTTTTTATAGACGGCAAAAATATTTCCTCTCTTGCCGAAATGGATATTCGGGAATTGGCCGAATGGTTTACGGGTATTGAAGATCGATTGACAGAAAGACAACAACGCATTGCCGTTGAGATTGTAAAGGAAATTCGGAAACGTATCGGCTTTTTGATGGGAATCGGCCTTGATTACCTTACTTTGAACAGACCGTTGCGCACCCTATCTGGCGGTGAAGCCCAACGTATCCGGCTTGCCACGCAAATTGGTACACAACTCGTCGGTGTTTTGTATATTATGGATGAGCCAAGCATAGGGCTGCACCAACGGGACAACGTGAAATTAATCCAGGCATTGCAGGATTTGCGCGACTTAGGAAATACCGTTTTGGTTGTTGAACACGACAAAGACATGATGTTGGCTTCGGATTACAT
The DNA here is from genome assembly GCA_046292055.1 of Spirosomataceae bacterium. GTDB lineage: Bacteria > Bacteroidota > Bacteroidia > Cytophagales > Spirosomataceae > CAYNRA01. The sequence goes on from JBKBRQ010000366.1 coordinate 1,191, forward strand.
TCTCGATATTGGACCAGGTGCTGGGCGACACGGTGGACGTATCGTGAACGAAGGAAATCCGGCAGAATTTATGGCTAAAGGAGGGATAACAGCAGATTATTTAAGCAGTCGTGTGCAGATATTACCTCCAGCAGAACGACGTCCAGGAAACGGACACCAGCTAGTCATTCGTGGTGCAAAAGGACATAATTTAAAGAATGTTACTTTACAACTCCCGCTTGGTAAAATTGTATCCATTACGGGGGTTTCAGGAAGTGGGAAATCCTCTTTGGTACACGAAACCCTTTTTCCTATTCTGAACCACCACTTTTTCCGGGCTAAAAAAGAGCCCTTGCCTTACGAATCT
>JBKBRQ010000367.1:0-1535 GCA_046292055.1 Spirosomataceae bacterium
TCTCCTCCTCATTTCTGTACCTAGTTGGGCACAAATTAAGGCAGGGCCTATGCTTGGCTACTCGGAGATGAAAGAGGTATTGCTTTGGGTACAAACGGAAAAACCGCAACCTGTAAAATTTGTATATTGGGATAAGCAAAACCCAAATGTCAAGTTTTCGACGCAAGAACAAACCGGAAATGCAGAAACAGATTACATTGTTCGGGCTATTGCGAACAAGGTACAACCGGGGAAAAAATATGTATATGAAGTACATGTTTCGGGCAAAAAAGTAGGATTTAATCACCCGCTTGAGTTTCAGACGCAGACCTTATGGAATTACCGGACAGACCCACCTGCCTTTAAATTTGCAGTAGGAAGTTGTACGTATGTGAACGAACCAGAGGTCGATAGACCAGGTAAACCGTATGGCGGCGATATGTCGATTTTCTCCCGAATTTATGAGAACAGCCCACAATTTATGGTTTGGGGTGGAGATAACGTATATTTCCGTGAAGTTGATTGGAATACAAAGACAGGAATGTACCACCGTTATTCAGAATTTAAGAAACAACCGGAACTGCAACCTTTGTTTGCCAATACACACCACTACGCCATTTGGGATGACCACGATTATGGCCCAAATGATTCAGATAGAGGTTTTTGGGGAAAAGATTGGGCTTTGGAAGTTTTCAAGAATCATTGGGGAAATCCGAACTATATTTTTAAAGATGAAGCCACAACGGGTACATTTTTTTGGGAAGATTGTCAGTTTTTCTTGATGGACGACCGTTGGTTCAAAGCACCCAATGCGTTGAAAGATTCTACCAAAGATTATTTTGGAGAAAAGCAATTGAATTGGTTGATTGACGCCCTTCGTTATTCGCAAGCACCTTTTAAATTTGTTGTTACGGGCGGACAGATTGTGAATCCAGTACCTGAATTTGAAAATTATTCGTCTTATCCCGTGGAACGCAAAAAGTTTTTGGACAAATTAGCGGAGCAGAAAATCCCAGGCGTACTTTTTATTTCGGGGGACAGACACAGCACGAATTTGCAGAAATTGGAAAGAGACGGCACGTATCCCTTGTACGATTTCACGATTTCGCCGCTTACTTCTGGGGCATATCAGCCAACGGAGCGCGAGATGAAAGAATCTCCGATCGTTAAAGGTACGATGGTCAATCAAATGCAGACGTTCGGGATTATGGAAGTTTCGGGAAAAAGAACTGACAGAGTACTGAAAATCAACGTATTTGATAAAGAAGGAAAGAAAAAATGGGATTATGAAATCAAGGCGAAAGACTTGAGATAAACGAAAAAAAGCCATTCCAAGATAAGTTGGAATGGCTTTTTTGATTTAGAATTAACCTTATCTTTTTGGAAAGCCAATTACACCCTATACAAAAGATGCACCCAAAAGACATAAAACACATACTTGACACCTATTTTAAAAATTATAGCCTAGAACCCATGCTTGGTGGTGGAACAAATGCCAAGCTTTTCTCCATAAACACCGAAAATGGAAATGACTTTGTGGTGAAAATACAGCCTCA
>JBKBRQ010000036.1:0-16759 GCA_046292055.1 Spirosomataceae bacterium
ACAAAAAACGATGAATTTTTTTAACGAATGATAGGACTATTTAAAGAATATTTAACTTTAGCTGTTTTTGATATTTTATATAACTTAAAATCTTATTAAAAGTATAATATTTTATATAAGTCAAAATAGTCAATATAATATGGATATATTAAATTGATTTGCCAATTGTTTTTAGAATATAATTTGGTTTTGTGAAAAAATAACATTAGGATTCTATACAATTTTAATGCAATTTTGCGTTGTAATAATGAACTTAAAATTACACAAAACCATGACAAAGTCGATTTTATCAATTATATTTGTATTCACAATTGGAAGCTTAGATGTATTCGGAAACGAAGGGAAGGTTTCATTCATAGATGGCGTAATCACAAGAAAGCACGTAGTACTCCAATATGTAAGTAAAGAAGAATTAGACGTACTTACTTCTATGACAGAAGCGTACCAAACACGTTCAGGAAAGTTCTTGAATATGGACGCAACGAAACAAGCTACTTTTTTGGCAGCAGCAGAGAAAGTGGAAACTGGACTAGCGCACATTTCTACTCCTGAAGTTAAAGACTGGCTGTCGGATGTCGCAAAAGCAAAAAGTATTTTCCGATTTGTGTGGAGTATTGATTCAAATGTTAAACCCATTGACCAATTACTCACTCCCGCTCAATCTGCAAGAAAAGAAGCATTCAAAGCAGCTTTCTTCAATCAAGAAGGGAAAATCAAAGAAATAGGTTTGCAAGTGCCGCCAGCTCCACAAGCTATTGACGCCTTCAAACGCGTTTTCTACAACACACCACAACACGTGGATTTTACAGTTGAATTACCGATGATGTAAATCATCAGAAAATATTTTTTCATAGTTTAATAGGTTAGGGTTGAATAGATAATCACTTACCCCGTTGTCCATGACGACGGGGTTAAGTTTTTTATACCAAGCCCGAACTACTTTACTATATTTGTGAGTTATTTGAACATGTATACATACAAAATGAAATTTCAACCCTTACTTTTATGCTCCTTGCTTTTTTTCTTTGCAAGTTGTGAAAATATAACCGATACGCAGACAAACGAAGTTAATCAATATGCAGATATACCGGCTCTAGTTGCGTCTTTACAATCTGAATTGAAAAAGGCAAACCCATCTATCCAAAAAACTGTTCGTGTGGATAGTAAATCTGAGAAAGTTACCGTAAAAGATATTGATTGGGAAAAAGAATTGACGCTCTTTCAAGAACTAAACTTGAATAAGTCAGCTTTTAAAGGACAGTTCGTGGAACAAAAAGAGCAAGACGGGTCTGTAAAGTATACGGCAAAAGAGAAAGATATGCTCATCCAAGTTCTTGAAATGAAGTTGGATGCAAAAACACAGAAACCGATACAGGTTTCGGCTTTTTGGAAAAATAGTAACATACTTTACGAAACGTCTCGTAACTTATCTATGGAACTAGTTAATGGAAAACTCAGTAAATATACAGTAGATACCAAACAAAAACTGAAGTTTGGGAAAATGCAACTACTTCGTGTGGAAGGAGTTATTCTTTACTAAACGTATAAAAATTCCCCGATAACAAACTCGTTATCGGGGAATTTTTTATCTTAAAGTTTGACTTGTGAATGTACTTTCAAAAATTTTATCTGCGTTTCCTGTTTCAAATCCCTCTCTACGGTGTTCTCTCCTTAGTTCATTTTCTGGAATATGTGCAAATTCAGGTAGCACCTTTCGTTCTGCAAATTCGACATAGCTTCCTGCAATCAAGTGTGTTGAGCCATCCGCGAAAGTAGCTGGTATCATTTCTGCAACCGTAGAGCTTTGTAATAATCCACCGTCAGGACTTACTTTTACAACACCACCTGCTGTATTCAATTTTATCCCATTCGTCTCCAAGAGGGTATTGAACGTATAAATATCAGAATATCCGTTGGGTAAGTTGTGCACACTAATCGTGTAGTGGTTCAAATAATAGCGGTTGTAAATAACCCATGCCGCATACTCACTCACTTCTTGAAGCCTCTGAAAATCCTCCCAAGTTGGTGTTTGCCACAAAGGTTGATGTAAAAAAGTATCTACGGCATAGCCGTCCGTTAAATCCAATTCATCAACAGGGTCTGTCGTAACTTGATTCGTATAGGTTCGTATAATTGCTTGAATATCAGCTGGTAAGTCATTTACCCGTAATTCACTGACAAAAATCCGTGGGAAATTGGGTGTTGGTGGTGCAAACCAAAAGGCATTTAATTTTTTCCCTTCGAAATAAAAGTATTCTTTCTTTGTATATCCATACGCTAAAAATATTTTCTCAAAAGAAGCGATTCCAAGATTTTCTACACCCATCGTACGAAAAGCAACATGATCATTTTCAATGGATTCAAAAGACTCAATTAATCCATTATCTTGCATGATTTTAGTTGTCTTCATTACGTCTGGGACTCGTTCACGGTATCTTCTCATGAGTCCATCCATTACAATTTTAAGTGCATCCATAGTTTTATTTTGATAAAATAGAAGGAATGTAAAAGTAATCAGGTAACATTTGAGTTACCTGACTAGTTTCGAGGTTAGGGTAAAAAAAACTGACCGTTGGAAGTAGACAGGAAGGCATTAAAATCAATTTCTTCTTGTTTAATGAAACCACTACTTGCTATTTTTTGGTCAGCAACCATTTCAACGACTGCAGCAAGAGATGCAGCGGTTGTCCATGAAATCGCTCGCCAGTGTTGTCCATCAATCTGAATTGGTTTAAATGCACGATAATATTCTTCTCGATTGATTTTTCCATTTTTCCAACCTTCAACTACTGCATAGACATAAACGACATCTTCTTGAACGGGTGGTTTGGCTTGTGTCAAGATTTCCTCTAATTGTTCTTTTCTATTTTTCATGATTAGCTCATAGATAAGAAATCGCATAAGTTGTGCATGTCCTGGATAACGCATCGTTTTGTAGTTCAAGGTGTCCACTTGTCCTTCAAATGTTTCACACATCGTACCAAGGCCTCCAGATGTACTAAATGCTTCAAATTCCTCACCACCAATATAAATTTTTTCAAGTCCATCTAGGGCAGGAACCATTTTACGAACCCCATTATGAATAACTTCACAGTCATTGATATATTCATTTATTACGCCAGCTGGAGACCACGTAAACGAGTAACCGAGTAATCCATTAGGGAATTGAGGTAGAGCGCCCACACGCAATTCAATATCTCTAATTTTGTCGAATCGCTTACATAAATCAGCACCTACAATACCAATAAGTCCTGGGGCAAGTCCACATTGAGGCGCCATGACAGACGTGGCAGTTGTAGCCATCTCTTTGATGGCCTGTGTCGTCGGGACATCTTCTGTCAAATCAAAATAATGAATACTTTTTGCATGACATATCTGTGCAATAGGCAAGTTTAGATAATAGGGCATGCAAGAAACGACTGCTTCATACGCAGGTAAGGTTTCATTTAAAAAGGAGAGATTTGAGACATCACCTGTGAGCACATCAAAAGGCAAAGGAATGTCATAATGAGGAGGATTTTTGTCTAATCCAGTCACAGTAAATCGCTTGCTGAGAAGGACGCCCACCAAAGAGCCGACCTTACCCATACCAATAACAAGAATTTTCATTTTTTGAAAACAATTAGGTGGATAAATACACGAAGTTGGACACATGAAAATGAGCCCAAAAAGAGATAAAAAAGTAAAAGGATAACTGCCGAAGCACCTTAGCGAAAGGTATCGGGAACAAATGAGCACGCACTACGAAGATAGGATAGACGTGCTAAGTGGCAGTTTAATTCTTTGAACAAAGGAGTATTTTTTTTTGAATAGCTAAGCTACATGTCAAAAGTTAAATTGTCAAATTAATTCAGCTAAAAATTCAATTTTATACAAAATCAAAGCAACTGATATACTTTGGTTTTTGGCTTAATTCGTCTATGCAAGATGATGACCCTTTAGCCAAAATATACGATCCTGTACCTTTAACAAATGTGTGAAGGAGTCCAAGTCCGGTATGTTTTCCGAGATAATAGGGGCAGTTGGGGTCTTGCCAGATGAGTGCAGAATGGTGTTTTTTAATAGCTAAGGTATGTTCAATAAGTTCGAAAAGTATTTTTTCTTGCCCTTCTTCATACAGAATACCTTCAATCCCCAAAAATCGAAATGCATTTGGAGAGAATAATCGGTTGATGAAAGGAATATGAGCAGCGTATCGAACAATGAGTTTTCCTAGCAACCCTTCCATTTGTTTTATTTTCCATTGGCCTTCAATGATTTGAATTCCGGCAATTATTTTTTTGTCGATTTCAATGTAATAGTAAGCATCGTCGAGATGGATACCTTGGCTATGAACAAGGGAATGATTTTGATAAAAAGAAGTTAATTTCGTAGTAATATGTTCTTTTTGAGCAACTGTTGTGGCTTGTTGAACTCGTTTTGAGATTTTTGGAAAGAATCTACTAAAGCCTATTGTGGTACTTTCACCAATTTTTTGATATCCTAGACGTCGGACAAGTTTTGAAGATTGGTCGTTCTTTTTTTCTAAATATGCATAGAGGAAATCATTGGGCTGCATCTGTGTATGCAACCAAGACAAAACTCGGATACTATTATTAGCAACGAGAGGATTTCCCCGAAATATGGGATTTGATGCAAAATACCGAAAGTAATACCCATTTACAGTCTCATTTTTAATATCAAATAAATAGGCATTAGCCAAGACTGTTGCGATGAGATTGTTTTCGTTTTCAATGACAAATACATGTGGTTTATAGAGACGTTCTGCGGTAGTTTGTGTAACAGGTCGCTCATATACGGTACCTTTACTTCCCCAATGAATCGAGTTTAAAAACTCTCTAACGTGTTCGGGTAGGTAATAATATAAGTGAATATGATACTTGGCTGATTCGAAAATAGGTAACATAGTTCATTGGTATCTTTAGTTGAAACCATGAATATACTTGAAAATACCTATTCTCAAGAATAGGTATTTTCAAGTAGGGCAGAATTTGTGAATTTTGCTTTTGGCATGGCTATCCAAAGAGCAATATACGCAATTACAGAAGGTACAGGTACAAAGAAAAGTACAATAAATAATACGCGAATTAAGGTTACATCTACTTGGAAGTAAAGTGCCAATCCTGCTGCTACACCCCCGATTTTTGCCTCATTTCCTTCTAATCTTACTAGCTTTTTCATAATCTGATATTTGTTTTATTTTGATGTTACAAAGTTGTCAAAATAAATAGTACCTTGCAATACATAGTACATGGTTGGATTAAAATGCATTTGGAAGGGGAAAAATCAGGAGGATATTTGATTTGTAGGGTTTATTTAGTCCCATTTAAGGGAAGTTTCACCCGTAAAAGAATCATCTGAATCTTGGTTAGTTTGATGCTCAGTTGCAGAAGATTGGTCAATTTGCTCAAAGTCATACTCAGGCATTAGGTCTTCTTTAATATAATCAAGTGTTTCTTGAAGAGCAGTCACGAACTTATGAAAGTCTTCTTTGTAGATAAACATCTTACTTTTTTCAAATACAAAATCACCTTCTTTTTGAAAACGACGACTTTCTGTAATGGTTAGATAAAAGTCATTGGCTCTTGTAGAACGAACGTCAAAAAAATAGGTTCGTTTGCCAGCTCGTACTCTCTTCGAGTAGATTTTATCTTTCTCGTCTCTATGCACAGTCCTTTGGTTTTTTGTGGTTATACATTTCCAAAAATAAGTTTTTATTGGATTAAAAAAAAAACATATTGGAACATTTGTTGGTAAGAAAAGATAGTATTTAGGAGATTTACCCTTTTTTATATTGTTTTTCCCTCATATAATGTGTAGGTTTAACTAGTATAACAAACCTAAGATAGATAGATTTGACACAGAATTCATGTAAAATGAGAATAGATAAGATAATTTATACATTGAGTATTGTGCTATTTTCCATACCTATACATTTGTATGCACAACAATCTCCGACAATCGGGCATACCTTTACAGGAAGAGTTTCGTATTATGGATATAAGCTAAATGGAAAAAGAACGGCTAATGGGGAAAGGCTTGACAGTAAAAAGTTTACAGCTGCGCATAGAACTTTACCTTTTGGTACAATGCTTGAAATACAAAACCCTAAAAATGGGAAATATTGTATTGTTCGTGTGAATGACAGAGGTCCCTATTCTGGGAAACGGGTTTTGGACTTAAGTGTTGCGGCAGCCCGTAAGTTAGGCATCATAAATTCAGGAGTCTCCACTTTGGTAATCACAGTAGTTGGTTTAGACGGTGAAATTATTTTGTCAAAACCAACTGATTTTCCGTATTTAGAAGAAAAACCATCGCCTATTGTCCCATTTCTGCCGAAACAGTAGTTGCATGCAATGTGTTTTTCAAAAAATGGTTTTCACAAAAACAGTCTTTCAGTAAAATATGATCAATAAAAACGAAAAAAGCCTTTGGGAGAAAGCGCAGATATATGGTAGTCTAGAAATATATGCAAAGCAATTGGTGGAAGGATTTATCACGGGGCTACATAAATCACCTTTTCATGGGTTTTCGGTAGAATTCGCAGAACACAAATTATATAATTCTGGTGAAAGTACGCGTCATATTGATTGGAAGGTATTTGCTAAAACAGACAAGCTGTTTGTAAAGCGATACGAAGAGGAAACGAATCTTCGATGTCATCTTTTACTTGATACGTCCGCTTCTATGTTGTATCCAGTGGAAACGAAATCAAAATTGGTATTTAGCGCATTAGGTGCAGGTGCATTGGCTTACTTATTACAAAAACAAAGAGATGCGGTTGGATTAACGTTATTTTCAGATGGGATTGATTTGCAATTACCCGCCAAATCGACAGGTGGTCACTTACACCAAATTTTTCAAGAATTAGAAAAGTGTGTTGCTACCTCCAATCAACGGTCAACTAGTACGAATTTGGTTGAAACATTGCATAATATGGCAGAAACGATGCCGAAACGTTCGATGGTAATTTTATTTAGTGATATGTTTGAACGTATAGAAAACCTTCAGTTACTTTTTGGGGCTCTTCAACACATTCGGCATAAGAAACACGAAGTGATTTTGTTTCATGTAACAGATAAATCTACAGAACTTCATTTTGACTTCGAAGATAGACCCTACGAATTTATTGATTTGGAAACAGGAGATAAAGTGAAAGCGCATCCAAAACAGGTAAAAGAACTATACAGAGAAAAGATGCAATTTTTCTATAATGAACTAAAAATAAAGTGTGGTCAATATAAGATAGATTATACAGAAGTAGATGTGAAAAATGGCTTTGATGCTGTTTTTATGGCGTTTATGGCTAAAAGAGCACGTATTGTCTCTTAGAACAGATGAAAAAAAGAGCAGATGCTAGCATCTGCTCTTAGTGAAACGAATATCTAAAAAAACGAATGTCAAGGAATGATGATTGCCTTGGACCTCGTACTTTCGTTTTGTAGCCTATCGAGTGTTGTGATTAAGTAGCGTGTACCTGGTAGATAGATTCCACTGATATCTTGCCAATTTGTTTGTTCGCCTGACACGATGTCTGCAATACACTCCGCACGATTTAAATCTATCTTTTGTGTAGGCAAGAATTTATAGATGACATATTGATGATGCTCCAATACATTATTTGTACTAGGTGCCCATTTGATGACAAGTCGATTTGTTTTTGAAAAACCAGCTTGTATATCTTTTGGTGGCAAAGGGTTAAAGTTTCCTTTCCAAGGCATTAGTGGAGTTAATGCATGATGTTTATAGGTTGCTTGGATTTTGTCTCTGAGTCCTAGTTCGTTGTTTTTCAATGAGTTAGTATTGAAAAATATGCTTCCTTGTATCGACTGGTATTGTCTATTAAAACTCAATTGTCTACTAATTTGATTTGGGTTGTCCCAACCATCCTCTTTAGAGCTAGGGTTTACTTTATAAGAAGCATGACCGATGTAAATAGGTCTTCCGTAGCTGTTTTTCGCCCACCAGCTCGTCAAGCTAGCATAAGGCACTTTGGATGACTCAAACGAGAAATAGACTTGAGGAGCCAGATAGTCAATGTATCCTTTTTTTAACCACAAGAGGCCATCTGCATACAAGTTGTCGTAGGATGTTTGTCCTGCATTTGTAGGAGAGCCTGACGCATCTTTGTCTTGGTTACGCCAAACACCAAAAGGACTCACGCCGAATTTAACCCAAGGCTTTGTGGTGCGTATTGTACTTGCAATGTCTTTAATGAGGGTGGTCACAACATGGCGGCGCCAATCCTCGATATTTGCAAATCCAGAGCCGTACTTTTGAAAAGTGCTTTCATCAGGAATGGTTTGTCCTGCAATTGTATATGGGTAGAAGTAGTCATCAAAATGAATACCATCTACATCGTAATTTTTGACAATATTTTGTACGACCTGAATGATATATCGTTGAACTTCGGGCAGTCCGAAATTAAAAATTGCATGCCCATCGTATGTGTAAAACCACTCGGGATGTTTGTAGTACGGGTGGTTGGGATGCAATGACTTTGATGATTTGTTTGTGCCACGATTCAGATTTAGCCAGGCATGAAACTCCATTTCTTTGTCATGGGCCGTTTGAATCATGAATGGAAGAGGGTCATAAATGGGATAGGGGGGCTTTCCTTGCTCACCCGTTAGCCATTCAGACCAAGGTTCATTACCAATTGCGTAGAAGGCATCGGCTGCAGTTCTGACTTGGACGAAAAGGGCATTAATTCCCGTTTTTTTGTGAGATTGCACAATCTCTTCAAATTCATTTCTCTGCTGTTCGGGAGATAGAAATTTGCGTGATGGCCAATCAATATTGTGGACTGTTGCAATCCAAGCTCCGCGAAGTTCTCTTTTAGGAAATGCATAAGCAGGCAACGCCTCCTGAGATGTTGTTGGCGTTGAAGTCTGTGTTAAAAGCAAAATAGAAAGCAAAATAGCTGCTTTCCATGTGTGTGTTTTGGGATAGTTGGTTTTGAGAAATCTCATAGTTACTATAAAATAAGCTCAAGTTGGAGGTGTTACGTCCAATTTCAAGTGTTAAACATGTAGGAAGCACAAAGTATTTCTACAATTGTGACCTTAAAGTTAGCTATTTTTTCAGCTTCATCTGAATTTTTGTTACTTTTGTTTCATAATTTTTTGAATTCAAATGAAAGAATACGGAAGCAACGTACAGAAGTTAGTCGATTATATAGTCTCAATTCCTGATAAAGAAAAAAGAACGAAACACGCACATATTCTGATTGAATTAATGAGGCAAATCCATCCGAATATGCGTGATGGTCTTGATTATAATAAAAAACTTTGGGATGATCTGTATATCATGGCCAATTTTGATCTAGATGTTGACAGCCCGTTTCCTGCACCGCCCAAAGAAATATTGGGTAAAAAACCCAAACAGATTCCCTATACGCAGCAGCAATTAAAACATCGCTATTACGGTAGAAATGTAGAGCTCTTGGTATTGAAAGCAATGTTGACGGAGAATATAGAGGAACGTAAAGCATTTATTTCTTATATCGTTAAGTTGATGAAATCTTTCTTCCTTACTTGGAATAAAGATTCTATCGAAACAGATACGTGCCTCCAGCAAATCCTTGAATTATCAGGCTATCAGTTACAAAATGAAATCAACGAACTTCGTGCAAGCGGAATCATAGAAGCCGCCAACCCAAGAGATGGGAGTGGTGGTGGCAAGCAACCGAAACAGTCTTTTGGCCCCCGCAATGAATTTAGGCCGAATCACCACCATAATTCTGGTAATACTTATAGTAGAAACCAACAAAAAAACTTTAAGTACAGAGATAAAAAGCGCAGATAAATACCTTTGCAAAGACTAAATTAACTTTTACTTACTTTTACCCTATGTCATCTTTTAAAATTACGGGAGGTCGCAAGTTATCGGGCGAGATTACTCCACAGGGAGCGAAAAATGAAGCGCTTCAAATTCTCTGCGCTGTGCTTTTAAGCAAAGAACCTATCACAATCCATAATATTCCGGCTATCCGAGATGTAAATAAGCTGATGGAGTTGCTTGAAGATATGGGGGTTAGACGAAGTAAAGTAGGAGAAAGCTCTTACAAGTTCGAAGCTGATAATGTGAATTTTGCCTACTTTGAAACCGATGATTACAAGTTGAAGGCGTCTGCACTTCGTGGTTCTATTATGCTCTTAGGACCAATGCTTGGCCGGTTTAAAAAAGGAAAAGCGCCTCGTCCTGGTGGAGATAAAATCGGACGTCGCCCATTGGATACCCACTTCATTGGTTTTCAAAAATTAGGTGCTACTTTTTCCTATGACGCAAATGATGCGTTTTATACAGTAAGTGGTGACGCAATGACAGGTGCTTACGTTTGGATGGACGAGATTTCTGTTACAGGAACAGCAAACGTACTGATGGCAGCTGTTTTGACTCCTGGGACAACTACTATTTACAATGCAGCTTGTGAGCCTTACCTTCAGCAGTTGTGTAAAATGTTAGTTAGGATGGGTGCTAAAATAGAGGGTATTGGTTCTAATTTACTTACAATTGAAGGAGTAGACGAATTAGGTGGCTGTGAACATACGATGCTTCCTGATATGATTGAAATTGGTAGTTTTATCGGACTAGCTGCTATGACACAATCTGAAATTACCATTAAAAATTGCCAAATTCAAGAACTCGGAATTATTCCAGATACATTCCGCAAATTGGGTATTCAATTGGAGTTTAGAGGAGATGATATTCATATCCCTGCTCAGGATAAATACCAAATTAGTACACTTATTGACGGTTCTATTCTAACAATTTACGATGCTCCATGGCCTGGTTTTACCCCCGATTTGATTTCCATCATTTTGGTCACTGCAATCCAAGCAAAGGGAACGGTATTGATTCATCAAAAAATGTTCGAAAGTCGTTTGTTCTTCGTTGACAAACTAATAGATATGGGTGCTCAAATTATTCTTTGTGACCCACATAGGGCAACTGTTATTGGCTTAAATCGCGAAAATAATCTCCGTGGAATCCGAATGTCATCTCCGGATATACGAGCAGGTGTTGCGCTTTTGATTGCTGCGTTGTCAGCTGATGGAACAAGTACAATTGATAATATTGAGCAAATTGATAGAGGATATCAGTTTATTGACACAAGATTAAACGCAATTGGTGCTGAAATCGTCCGTGTTTAAGTTCGTTTTATTTTAAACTCATTAAGTAGGAAGATGTACATGTCTTCCTACTTTTTTTGTATATAGCTATTTGGATATACAACGAAAAGATTAATTCTTTCTATTTTTGTTAAAATATCTCTTTTTAATCCGCATGAATTACGAAATCGTTATTGGTCTTGAAGTCCACTGTCAGTTGTCCACTCAAAGTAAAATTTTTACATCCGATACAAATAAGTTCGGGAGTGAACCGAATACCAATATTGGTGTAATTACGTTGGCACATCCTGGTGTTTTACCAAAACTGAACAAGGAAGCCGTTCAATTTGCTGTCAAAATGGGTTTGGCTTGCCAAAGTACTATTTCACAATATACTTATTTTGACCGTAAGAACTATTTTTATCCTGATCTTCCCAAAGGGTATCAAACATCTCAAGATAAATTCCCGATTTGTGTGGGGGGAGAAATTCCTGTACGTTGGAAAGAAGGTAGAAATTTGATTGAAAAAAATGTACAAATTCATCACATTCATTTAGAGGAAGATGCGGGTAAGTCCATTCATGATTTATCAGATTCTTTCACGTATTTGGATTATAACCGAGCAGGAACTCCGCTAATCGAGATGGTTACAGATCCTTGCTTGCATAGTGCAGAGGAAGCCGGTGCTTTCTTAACAGAAGTACGCAAATTGGTTCGCTTTTTAGAAATTTGTGATGGAAATATGGAGGAGGGTTCTATGCGTGCCGATTTGAATATTTCTCTTCGTCGAAACGGTACCTCTACTTTTGGTACGAAGGTAGAAATCAAGAATATGAATTCTATCCGAAATTTACAAAGAGCCGTAGAATACGAAGCCAAAAGACAAGCTGAGATTCTAGATGCTGGGGGTGAAATCTTGCAGGAAACGCGTTCATTTGATGCAGACTCTGGCAAGACGCACGGGATGCGCGTAAAGGAAACAATGAATGATTACCGGTATTTTCCAGAACCTGATTTGGCTCCAATCGTAATTACAGATGAGGAATTGGAAAAAATAAAGGCAAAAATGCCTGCACTGCCCAATCATTTGTACACGAAGTTCAAAAATGAATTCAAACTTTTGGAGGATCATGCATTAATATTGACCGAAGAAAAGGCCATTGCTGATTACTTTTTAGAACTAGTTAGGCATATTTCTAACTATAAAACAGCTTCTAACTGGCTTACTTCTACTGTGAAAGGTTGGTTAAATGAGCAAGGTAAATCATTTGCAACTTTTGAGTTGTCTCCTGCTCGCTTGGCTGAACTAATTCAGCTTGTAGAAGACAACAAGGTGAGTAATTCAGCGGCCTCACAAAAACTATTTCCATTGTTGATTGAGAGTCCTGAGGATACGGCACTTCATTTAGCCGAGAAACATGGGTTATTGCAACAGTCTGATAATCAATTGGTACAAAATTGGATTGATGAAGTGTTGAACGAAAATTCGGGTAAAGTAGCGGAGTTCAAAAAAGGGAAAAAAGGTTTGTTAGGTTTGTTTGTAGGAGAAGTCATGAAGAAGTCGAAGGGCTCAGCAGACCCTAAAGTAGTGAATGAACTTGTCTTAAAATCACTTAGCTAAAGGTAAGAAAAGGAGGAATAAAAAAGCACATGACAGAAAATCATGTGCTTTTTTATTTATTTTTTAACTTTTGGTGCTAAGATGACCGAGAGCCTTTTTCCTTCCAATTTTGGTGGTGCTTCTGGCTTTCCTAGATCTTCAAGTTCGCCAATGAATTTTTCAAGAAGTTCAAAACCTTGGTTTTTGAAGACAATCTGGCGACCAATGAATTGCACGTATGCTTTCACTTTTGAGTTTTCTTTCAAGAAGTTTTGCGCGTGTTTCAACTTGAAATTATAATCATGGTCATCTGTTTGAGGACCAAAACGAATTTCTTTGATGACTGTTTTGTGTTGCTTGACCTTCAGTTCCTTTTGTTTTTTCTTTTGCTCGTATTTGAACTTAGAGTAGTCAACGATACGACAAACGGGAGGTACAGCATTGGGAACAATCTCCACAAGGTCTAAGCCTTGTTCGCGTGCGATTTCGAGGGCCTTCGCTGTAGGCAAGATACCTGGCTCTATGTTTTCACCGACAATCCGGACCTCAGGTACGCGGATTTTGTGGTTTATTTTGTGTTCGTCCTCTTGCTTACGAGGCATTCTGTTGAAATTTCCTCTAAAATTTTTTGCCATTCAGTTTTTAAATAAAATAAAAAGTAGACTTTTTGAGTCTTGCTAGCTTGTTGCTAGTGGTTCACGTATAAAATTAAACAATATTACTAAATAATTTGTAGCCGATTATTTGTATGCCGGAATATTTTTGAAAATTTCCTTTTTTGCGTAGGTAATAAATTCCTCGATTGGCATCATTCCCAAATCGCCTTCTCCTTTTCTTCGAACAGAAATCGCCTTTTCTTCTTGTTCTTTTTCGCCTACAATAAGCATAAGCGGAACCTTGTTAACTTCTGCATCACGAATTTTACGGCCAATTTTTTCGTCCCGATGATCTACATAGCCACGAATGTCATGTTCTTGCAATTCAAGGAAGACCTCATTGGCATATTCCTCATATTTTTCTGAAATGGGTAGGATAGCAATTTGGTCCGGAGAGAGCCAAAGCGGGAAATTACCTGCCGTGTTTTCAATAAGAATTGCGATAAATCGTTCCATTGAGCCAAACGGTGCTCTATGAATCATAACAGGGCGATGTTTTTGGTTATCTGACCCCACGTATTCCAACTCAAATCTATTAGGTAACTGATAATCAACCTGAATAGTTCCTAGTTGCCACTTACGTCCGAGCGCATCTTTCACCATAAAATCAAGTTTAGGGCCATAAAAAGCTGCTTCTCCATACTCGACTACCGTTGGTAATCCCTTTTCGCGTGCTGCATTTTGAATTGCATTTTCTGCTAATTCCCAGGCAGCATCTTCTCCGATATATTTGGATTTATCTTCCAAACTACGCAAAGAAACTTGTGCAAGGTAATCATTGAATCCAAGTGATTGGAATACGTATAGAACTAGATCAATTACTTTTTTGAACTCTTCCTCTACTTGGTCTTGGCGGCAGAAAATGTGTGCATCGTCTTGTGTAAATCCACGAACACGTGTTAATCCATGTAACTCACCACTTTGTTCGTAACGATATACAGTACCAAATTCAGCCAAACGAAGAGGTAAATCTTTGTAAGAGCGGGGTTTAGTTTTGTAAATTTCGCAGTGATGCGGGCAGTTCATGGGTTTCAGTAAAAACTCTTCGTCTTCTTCCGGTGTGTGAATCGGTTGGAAAGAGTCTTTCCCGTATTTTTCCCAGTGACCAGATGTAATATACAGCTGTTTAGACCCAATATGCGGTGTTACAACTTGTTGATATCCTGCTTTAAGCTGTGCTTTTTTCAAGAAGTTCTCCAATCTTTCGCGAAGCATAGCACCTTTAGGCAGCCAGAGAGGTAAGCCTTTTCCGACTTTTTCTGAGAAAGCGAAAATTTCTAGCTCTTGTCCAAGTCGTCTATGGTCACGTCTTTTTGCCTCTTCAAGCATTTGTAGGTACTCATCGAGTTCTTTTTGCTTCGGGAAGGTAACGCCATAAATCCGCGTAAGCATTTTGTTATTTTGGTCACCTTTGAAATAGGCACCAGCCACGTTCATTATTTTGACAGCCTTGATAAAGCCTGTGTTAGGAATGTGAGGTCCACGACAGAGATCTGTAAAGTTTCCTTGTTTGTAGAACGTGATTTGCCCGTCTTCTAGATTTTCAAGTAAATCTAATTTGTACTCGTCTCCTTTTTCTTTGAAGTAAGAGATTGCCTCTGCTTTTGGCATAGGGATTCGCTCAAACGTATTTTTTTGACGAGCCAATTCAAGCATTTTTTGCTCAATCTTTGCGAAATCGTCAGCAGAAATAGGTTGACCGTTGGTATCTACATCGTAGTAAAACCCATTTTCAAGCGGAGGACCCACCCAGAACTTAATTCCAGGATATATACTCTCAAGTGCTTCTGCCATGAGGTGTGCGGAGGAGTGCCAAAAAGTAGACTTGCCATCTTCGTTTGCCCAAGTTAAAAGTTGGAGCGTAGCGTCTTCTTCGATAGGTCGGTGTGCGTCAGATACTTGACCATTTACTTTACTTGCAAGTACGTTTCTAGCAAGACCTTCGCTAATAGACTGTGCAATCTCTAGTGGTGTTGTTCCTTTGGGTACCTCCCGAATACTGCCATCAGGCAATGTAATGTTGATATTCATGCTGTTGTGCCTCAATTAATTGGATGTAGAATCTCTTCGAATGGAAATTTTTCTTGTATTTATGGGTTGTATTTCTGTTCCGCGCAAAGTTGGCTCTGGAGTGGCTTCCTCTACGGTAGTCGTACTCGTAGAAGTTCTTTTTCTTCTTTGCACGCTACCTGTTTGCGGAGGAGCATCAAAATACGTATTTTTTCTATTTAGTCGATCTATTGCTAACTCTAAGTTGTAATTATCAGGATGTCGCTCAAATCCTTGTTGGTAAATCTGTTTTGCTTCTGTGAGTTTACCCAAAGCTTCTGCTATTTTACCTGCACTCATTACATATTCAATATTTTCTGGAGCTACTTTTGTCAATGCTTTGAATGTATTTAGAGCCCTCTCTTTATGATCTTTTCGAAGGTAAATAGTTGCTAATTTTAGGTAAGCGTCTCTATAGGTTGGATTTCGTTTAATAATCGAGTTGTATACAACAGTGGCGCTGTCTAATAGATATGCGGATGTTAATAGATTTGCCTTAGACATTTGTAAGGAAAGGTCTGTTGGAGATTGTTGGAGCGCTTGCTGATTAAATCGGAGCGAGGAGTCAATTTTGTTTTTTCCAACGTATAATTGAATCAGCTGTTTGTAGGAAAGTAAATTACTTGGGTTGACATCAACCGCTTTCCGAAATTGTGTGATGGATTCAGTTGTATCTTTTTTGAGTAAAAAACAAATTCCTTGGAAGTAGTAATTCTCCGGTGAGTAAGGCGCCATTTTCTTTGCAATATTCAAGTTGTTCTGCGCATTGAATGTATCCTTGAGACCAAGAAATAACCTTGCTTGGAGCAAGTAAAGTTTAGGTTCTTTAAACCCAAGTGACTCTGCTTTTTGAACAGCAGCCAATCCTTTTTCCCATTCTTCTAACTCGGCGTAAACGAGTGCTTGTTGGTATAGAAATCTGCTTACGTTTGGCTTTAATGAAACTGCTTTGTTGATATCTTTTTGAGCCAATAACCAGTTTCCTGTTTGACCAAGTAAGAGGGAACGCTTAAAGTAGTTGGTTGCAATATTTGGGTTATTACTTATTGCCTCTGTTAAGAATTCAATATCTCCTTTTTGGCTGTAGAGTGAATCAATAGGTAGGTTTTCTGGAATCTTAAATTCTTCCTTCTCTTCTGAGCGACAACTCAAAAATAATGTGGCAGCAACTAGAAAACCTAAAAGCGACTTGTATGAAGTCATTATTGTTCAAATGGATTTTAAGAATACAAAATTCAAAAAAAAATACCTATTATCCCAATCTACCTTACTAGAATCGAATAATAGGTATGTTTACAATCGTTTTTTTTAATATTTTATTCGGTGAACATAAAAAACTT
>JBKBRQ010000368.1:0-1535 GCA_046292055.1 Spirosomataceae bacterium
CTTTTCCTGGACATTATACTCTGATGCAAGCAACATTGGTTGTGAAATAACGGCGAAATTTCTTTAAGAAACGGGGATGTAGAGGCAATTTACATCCCCTTTTTTTTGTTTATAAGTACTTAGTTATCAATAAATTATACATTTAACGCTTTTTCAATAAAAAAAATCATGTTCTATTAACATTCCGCTAAATTCACAGAAATGATGGATGCAAGACCTCCTTCAGACGTTTCTCTGTATTTACTGTGCATATTCTGTGCGGTTTCCCACATACTTTGAATCACGTTGTCTAGTGTTACGCGCGCTTGCTCAGGATTACTTTCCAATGCCATGTGTGCGGCAGTAATCGCCTTTATTGCACCCATTGAATTTCGCTCGATACATGGGATTTGTACTAATCCCCCGATTGGGTCACAAGTCAAACCCAAATGGTGTTCCATGGCGATTTCAGCAGCCATGAGAATTTGTCCATCTGTGCCGCCTAAATACGCAACAAGACCTGCCGCAGCCATAGAAGCAGATACGCCGACCTCCGCTTGGCAGCCACCCATCGCAGCCGAAATCGTTGCATTTTTTTTGAATAAGGTACCAATTTCGCCAGCCGTGAGTATAAAATCACGAATAGACGTAGGATTTTCACTCTTTAGAAAACAGTGTGCATACATAAGCACTGCGGGAAGAACGCCCGAAGCCCCATTGGTTGGTGCCGTTACGATGCGTCCAAAATCGGCGTTTTCTTCATTCACAGCCAGCGCAAAACAACTAATCCATTTATTTACCTGCTCAAAACTGCGAGATTGTTGGCGCAATTCTTGAATCCAGGCTTCTTTCGAGGTAAAATCGAAAGCTTTTTTCATGAGTTTGTCATGCAAACTTTTGGCACGTCGTTGAACTTTCAATCCGCCGGGTAAGATACCTTCCTGCTGTACACCGCGATAAATTGCATCAATCATCTCGTTTTTTAGTACATCGCACTTTGTCTCAATTTCATCCAACGAGAACCACGTTTGTTCATTCAATAAAACAAGCTCAGGAATACTCAATTGTAGCTTTTTTGTGTTTTCTAATAGCGTGGAAGCAGAATGACAAGGATGTTTTGAGGTAATTCGTTGATTTTCAACAGATTGAGTATTGCCAATGGTGATAAATCCTCCTCCCAGTGAATAATAATCTTGACTTAGTATTTCTGTGTTTGAATTTAATGCACTAATTATCAGTCCGTTCGGATGCTGTGGGAGGAACTCTGAAGAATGAAAAATGAGGTGTTTTATCCAATCAAACGGAACCAATTTGTTATGAATACGAAGCAAACCTGTTTGTTTTATATCGGTGACAACTTTTTTAAGTTCTTTTCCATTGATTTCGGTAAAATCATAGCCTGCTAACCCCAAGACAACCGCAATGTCTGTTCCGTGCCCTTTACCTGTCTTGGCTAACGAACCATATAGATGAATCTGAATTTCATCGAAGGTACTATTTGCAAGTTTTGTTTGAAAATGATTGCTAGCAAGCCAAGGACCCATTGTATGTGAGCT
>JBKBRQ010000369.1:0-1527 GCA_046292055.1 Spirosomataceae bacterium
AAACGGTGCGTAAACCGTATACTGCGCAAGAAAAATTTGAAGCAATGCTACAAAAGAATCCTGAATTGGAGACATTACGCCAAGAGTTGGGCTTGGAATTATTGTACTAATGAGAAAAACAAAAAGGCACTTTCAGTGCCTTTTTGTTTTTATTTTAAGTTGTTTTTTACTTTTTTGAGTAAACCGCTCCATCCTCCCGTATCTGACTTTTCTTCTGTGACACGAAGTTCAGGAAATACTTCATTTACAGGCAATTCCATCAATTGATTCGCAAAATCAATGAATTCCATTCCTCCAAATGTTCCTGAAGACATCAAAAGTAAATTCGTTTGAAACCAGTTTTGTGTCTTTAAATAAGATTCAAGCGCTTCTTTATCTGTAAATACCAAAATGTCTTCTCTCCCAAATGCTTTACGGATAATTTCTTCTGAAAGTGGTTCCATTTGCTTTATAGCCAATGTTTGTGGGCTAAAAAACAGCACCGCTGTGTCTGCCGCATCGAGAGTTTGTGCGTAATGAGGTAAGAAAGACTGATTTAATGAACTGTATGTGTGTAATTCATAACAAGCAATGAGCCGACGTGTAGGAAAAAGTTGCTTGGTCGCTTCTGTAGTCGCCTTTACCTTTGAGGGCGCATGCGCAAAATCACGGTAAACTACCAAATTGGGGTTGTCCGCTATTTTTTCAAGTCGTTTCGCCGCACCTTTGAAATGTTGAATAGCCTCATAGAATTGAACCGACTGAATACCCAATTTTTCCAAGATTAATCTTGCTCCTTCCAAATTCTTCATGTTATGTTCCCCGAAAAGCAAAATGGGAATATTTCCTTGCTTTGTCTGGAGAGAAACTTGCCCGTTTTCTACAATGTATGGATGAGCTTTGTACGGTAGTTTAGACACGTCTTCTCGGTCTTTTTCGCCTATTACACGAAGAATATCGTCTGTTTCATCAAAGAGAATTGTACCTGCTTTGGGTAGGGCATCTGCCAATTCTTCAAATGTTTTTACATAGTTTTCAAACGTTGGGAAAACATTGAAGTGGTCCCACGAAATACCGCTAAAAAGAGCAATATGTGGATGATAAAAATGGAATTTTGAGCGTCGTTCAATCGGTGAAGATAAATATTCGTCGCCTTCAATGATGATGATTGGCGCATCGGAAGTCAACTGAACCATCAAGTCAAACCCTTCGATTTGTGCCCCAACAAGGTAGTCAAAAGAGCGATTGAAGTACTTGAGTACGTGTAAAATGATGCTAGTTATCGACGTTTTTCCGTGGCTACCAGCAATGACAATGCGTTGTTTGTGCTTGCATTGTTCATACACATATTCTGGAAAAGAATAAACTTTGATTCCCAAACGTTGGGCTTCTAGGAGTTCGGGATTATCCGCCTTGGCGTGCATACCAAGAATTACAGCATCTAATTTTGGATGGATGTTGTCCACAGACCAACCCATTTGCGTAGGTAAAATCCCTGCTGCAGCAAGTCTTGATTTAGCAGGGTCATAGATTTCATCGTCAGAGCCC
>JBKBRQ010000370.1:0-1527 GCA_046292055.1 Spirosomataceae bacterium
GTAATCCAAAATAGGGATAATGGAGTTTATCGAGAAGGTATTTCCTGTTACCAATGGATTTCCCTGCGCGTCTGTATTGAGTCGGATATAATCGTGATTGGCGTCTTGAATATTCGTTGAGGCTGCTAAGGTTGCTTTTACAAATGTCTGTTTATTGATAGGTTTTGTGTAAGTCACACCCGTGACAGCCATTTTTGACGTATAATATTGGTCTCTGTCGTTCTGTCCAAAGATGTTGCGGTCGTCCACGGTTTGTTCAGAAATCATAATGTCCACGGTGCTTGTTCCACCAAATCCCCAAACAGAGAAACTTGCACCATTTTTTTGTGGGAAGTTCAGCCGGAAGAACGCATCTTGGTAAGTAGGCACAGCTTGCGTACCAATGTCGATGCCTAGACGTTTGAAAAGCCACAAATTGGCATATCGGAAAGTCGCCAAATAGGAAGAACCTTTTTCTTTATTAATTGGGCCTTCTGCCATTCCTTCCGTTCCTAAGAAACCAAATTGAATCATTTTTTCGTGGCTTTTATTATTCCCGTTTCTGAGTTTCAGGTCAAAAACACCAGAAATCGTATTACCAAATTCGGCGGGGAAAGCACCCGTAAAGAAGTCCGAATTGGTCAAATATTTGTTATTGATGATACTAACAGGACCGCCTGACGTACCTGGAATAGCAAAGTGGTTTGGGTTTGGAATCGTCACGCCTTCTACGCGCCAAAGTACGCCAGACGGAGAATTACCTCGGATTACAATGTCATTTCTAGAGTCATCAGCACCTTGAACTCCTGCAAAATTCGCAGCCATTCGTGCGGGTTCTCCACGGCTTCCGGCGTATCTATCTGTTTCTTCGACAGAGAATTGTCTGGCAGAAACCATGGCCATTTCGTTGGAGGATTCTCCGTTTCGTCTTGCCCGAATGGTCACTTCAGAAAGTTGTGTGAGGGCTTCTTCCATTTCTACTTGCAAGATGGTTTCCTTGCCCGCATCTACGATGATATTATTCAAAACGACTTCTTTGTAACCCACAAAAGACACCTTGACGGTATATCTCCCGACGGGTACAGCAGCGAGTGTATAATCTCCGTTTTCATCTGCTGTTGCACCTTTTTCGGGTAAATTGACCAACGAGATACTTGCACCTACGAGCGCATATTTGGCCTCTTTGTCTATGATTTTACCTCGAATGTTCTGCGTCAGCTTTTGTGCAAACGCACCGCTTGCTAAGAAAATAATTGATAAAAAAGTAAAAATAAATCGCATATTGTGATTGGATTAATTGGTTCTATTATTGCTTGTTTCTATTTTCGTTCATTCAAAAAAAGAGAAAATGAAAAGACTATTTTTTGTCCTTGTCCTTTCCTGGATAACAGCTGCTCCTAGCTACGCGCAAGAGAAAATCGCTTGGCTAACCATTGAAGAAGCATTTGATAAAATACAAACACAACCCAAAAAAGTATTGATTGATGTCTATACAGATTGGTGCGGATGGTGTAAAGTAATGGATAAAAATACTTTTGCTCATCCGGA
>JBKBRQ010000371.1:0-1524 GCA_046292055.1 Spirosomataceae bacterium
ACCTGCAGCACTAAAAGTTGGTGGAATATTGTCATCAAAGAAAGACTCCGCACCACCTAACTCATCATCATCCCAATGTTGTTGAGTTTGTTGATTTTGTTGTTCTAAACCAATTGTGGGTGGAAGAATCACCAAATCTTCAGGAACCGCATGTTGTTTAAAGGGATTTGAATTGTTTCTGTATGCCGAATGGACCCGCTTTCTTGGTGGTCCAGGTTTGATAGTTGCAATAAGAGCAAGGTCCGCTTGCCTACGTTCTTCTGGTTCTACTTGACCTCTTGTCTTGTACCAAGGATTTTGCGTTGCAAAGGTCAACTCAGGTAATACCAAATCCGTCAAGTTAGGAAAGAGCTTCTTGCAAATGTCACTCGAAAACTGGATGACATCGCTATTTATGGACATAGGAGGATCCAACGACTTCGCCAAAACGAGCATCGCCGCAATTTTACGGGCACAAAGTTTACCTGAACGAACACAATCGGCACAACCACACGTTAACGTACGCAAGTGTACGTGGTAGCCTAGGTCCTTTTCAGTCGTGGACGGTACGTCCACAACTAGGTTAGGTATATCAACAAAGTAAGATTCTAGGGCAAGCTTCTCCGCTGTTTTAAAGCGTGAAATGATTAACCTTTCACTTTTAGAATTCTTGTGGCGCAACCCAGACAAAGCCGATTCGAAGTATTCGTCCTGAACCAATTCAACAGCAAACGTTACACCGATGTCGATGCGTTTCTTTTTATATACTCCTCTTTTAGTGGTGTATTTACGAAAAGCAGATTCATTATTGTTGTTGGTATACCAAGCGCCGCTACCATTTCTACGTGCTGCAAGAAACCAATACATGAAGTGTTGTACTTCCGAAACATCACGATGTTGAGGTTTAATCCATGTATCATAAAAATATGCTTCTACAAAATCGGGGTACTTTTCTTTTAATTCGGCATACACTTCCAAAAAGTTCGCTACACTTGTTGCATGCAGCATTCTGTACACGAAGCCAAGTACTTTACCGAACTCTTCTGGAGGTATATTATGCTTGCTATGATTACATTTGCGCCGGATCCACTCCTTGATTGCTTTAATTACATGAAACGAGCACAATACAAAATTGATTCCTAATATCAACAAGGCCAAGGTCTCAGGAGACCCATCATCAATCATTACCGTGACTTTTTCTTTCCAGTCGTCATAAGACGATACATACTCATTATTCTCGGCAACATATTCTCCAATTGCTTCGAAAATGTCAACAAAATGATCTGAATCTGCATGAGAAGACACAATCACAAACGGAATACGAACTCTTCTGTTATCGTCCATCGCAGTAATAGCCATCATTGGAACAGAACCCTCTACTTGATCTTCAATAAGCTTATGTACTGTATCAAAGCCAATAATATCAAGAAATCCTTTTTTTGTAGCTTTGAATGCATCTTTATTCACCAAAATGATAATAAAATTTCTTATATTCTGATCAATTAATACATCTTTACCGCCAATTTTTTTAATAAAGTCAACATT
>JBKBRQ010000372.1:0-1509 GCA_046292055.1 Spirosomataceae bacterium
GTTCGCGGCGTACAGTTCCATCCGGAAGCCTACCTGACAGAACACGGCGTTCAAATGGTAAAAAATTGGTATCTATCTGAATAATTCACCCACATTATGAAAGAATATTTACAAAAACTCCTTCTCGGCCTATCATTGACAGAACAAGAGGCCTATCAAGCTCTCTTATTTATTGGAGAAGGAAAGGCAGCATCTGAGGAAATTGCAGCATTACTGATGGGCATTCAGATGAAGAAAATCACAGCACCTGAACTCATGGGTTTTCGGAGAGCCATGTTGGAATTGGCGATATCCTATGACTTTCGCTCGTATGAAGCGATGGATGTTTGCGGAACGGGTGGAGATGGAAAAGACACATTCAATATCTCAACAACAGCCGCTTTTATTGTGGCTGGTGCAGGGCAAATGGTAGCCAAACACGGCAATCATGGGGTTTCATCAGCTGTAGGTTCTAGTACAGTTCTAGAATATTTAGGAGTTCCTTTCACCAACGACGAGTCTGTATTGAGAGAGAAAATCGAAAAAGCGAACATTTGTTATCTTCATGCACCACTCTTTCATCCTGCCATGCGTTTTGTAGGCCCCGTCCGAAAAGCTATGGGAATCAAAACGTTTTTCAATATCCTTGGCCCACTTTTAAATCCTGTTCAAGTAACAAAACAGCTGACGGGTGTTTATAACGAAGAAACTTTTGAAGTATATGAAGCCCTATTTCAGGCTACCGGTGGCGACTTTGGTATTCTATACGCTTTGGATGGATATGACGAAATCTCTCTGACAGGCGATTTTCTTTTGGCTACTTCCGAAACACCCAAAAAACAATATACTCCGCAGGATTTGGGCTTTGAGCAATTGTCTGCAATTGACCTTCAGGGAGGAGAAACACTGGCAGATTCAGCGAACATCGTTCTTGACGTACTGCAAAACAAAGCAACGGCTGCACAAACGCAAGCTGCTTTGGTGAATGCCGGCGTTGCACTCGCTATTGCACAAAAAATAACCCTTGAAGAAGGAATTGACAAAGCGAAAGAATCTGTTCAATCTGGGCGTGCGTACCAAGCACTCCAAAAATTGGTCGAGGTATAAAGTTTTGGTAAAATACGCTATTCAGCAATTAGTTAAGCGCGTCGTATTTGGTTTATAATTGAACTTAAGCAAATTAAAATGGGTGGAGTATATCTTTGATGATTAGTCCACCCATTTTTTTTATTATTTCGGCATACGAATTTGAATAAGCAACGAAGAGAAGATAGTCACTCCGCCAATAAAGACAATCGCAGTTGTCAAACCCAATGCATCTGCCATAATTCCGGAAATAAGAGCACCAATGGCATAACCTAAATCTCGCCAAAGTCGGAAAGTACCAATGCTTTCTGCCCGTTGTTTCGGACTTGTTGCTTGCGCAATGGTTGATAAAAAAGTAGGATAAACCAAGGCTGTTCCTAAACCAAGCATCGCTGCAAGGAACAATAAAACGAACATATTTGCCGTGAAAGGTAAATACATAAT
>JBKBRQ010000373.1:0-1509 GCA_046292055.1 Spirosomataceae bacterium
ATCTGGGTCAGGCGCTGAAGATCTTCGTCGACGATATCGCGCATGAGGTCCTTCCGGAACGGCTCGAATCGTTTGTACAAGTATTGGTAAAGTGTTTCCCTGTCGGAATAATGCTTGAAATCGATATACATTTCTTCTCGAATAAATATCTTTTCGAGCGTAGAAAAATGCCACTTGTTTTTTAGTTCTTCGAGTTGAATTTCGAGTTCTTGTTTTAATAAATCAACTGTTCTGTGTGTTGAAATGCGCAACATTTCAGAAACCCCAATAAACAACGGTTTGTTATCCTCAATAACACAGCCCAAAGGCGCTACCGATGTTTCGCAAGCTGTAAAGGCAAACAAGGCATCAATGGTTTTGTCTGGCGAAACTCCCGGGAAAAGATGAATTAATATTTCAACTTCGGCAGCAGTATTGTCTTCAATTTTTTTGATTTTTATCTTGCCTTTTTCATTGGCTTTCAAAATACTATCAATCAAAGTAGTTGTATTGGTCGAAAACGGAATTTGTGTAATCACCAACGTATTTTTATCTAATTGAGCAATTTTGGCACGTACGCGTACACGCCCGCCACGCATTCCATCATTGTAATTCGATACATCGGCAATACCTTGCGTCATGAAATCAGGATATAACGTAAACGCTTTTCCTTTTAATATTTTGATCGAAGCGTCAATTAGCTCATTAAAATTGTGCGGCAACACTTTAGTGGAAAGTCCTACAGCAATCCCTTCTGCTCCTTGTGCCAAAAGCAACGGGAACTTTACCGGAAGATTGTTCGGTTCTGCACGACGACCGTCATACGAAACACCCCAATCGGTAATTTTTGGAGAATACAAAACCTCCAAAGCAAATTTAGACAAACGCGCCTCAATGTAACGCGAAGCCGCAGCGCCATCCCCTGTTAAGATATTTCCCCAGTTTCCTTGGCAGTCAATTAGCAAATCTTTTTGGCCAATTTGCACCATAGCGTCACCAATACTCGCATCTCCGTGAGGGTGATACTGCATGGTGTGCCCTACTATATTGGCTACCTTATTATAACGACCGTCATCCAACTCTTTCAGCGAGTGCATGATACGGCGTTGAACGGGTTTAAAACCATCCTCAATAGCGGGTACGGCACGTTCCAGAATTACATACGAAGCATAATCCAGAAACCAATCTTTGTACATGCCCGTAACCTTGGTTATGGTATCGCCTTCTTCGTTATTGTTTTTGTAAAAATGCTGCATGCCACTTGAGGTTTTTATGTCTTCGAAACCAGCGTCGTTGCTTACATCTTCATTTTCTTCTCCCTCAGGAATTGTATTTTCGTCTTCTTCGTCTTTCATTTATTTTGATTCCGAAATTAAATGTATTAAATCTTCTCTGCTAGGCAGAATTGTTTTGTATTTACTGGCAAATATTTGCTCATTATTTTCAGGCAAAGTATACTCGACAACTAAATCGCTTTTGTTTTGGCAAAGCACAATTCCAATCGTTTTATTTTCATCTTCCAAACGCATT
>JBKBRQ010000374.1:0-1498 GCA_046292055.1 Spirosomataceae bacterium
TTGAGTGATTTCAAAGGATTACGCAACATTTTCCGTCGTTGGCCGAAGCCTACTTTTACGATTTGCTTGAATAACTTTTCGTTGCATGGTAATTTTTCCCGTTGATTTCTTCGCAAGCGGATGATTCCTGAATCGACTTTCGGAGGAGGATTGAATGCGCCTGGTAAAACAGTAAATACATATTCAATATCGTAGTAGGCCTGTAATAAGACACTTAAGATTCCGTAGTCTTTATTTCCTTCCGGTGAAGCAATGCGTTCGGCAACCTCTTTTTGCAACATACAAACGACTTCTGGAACAGTGTCTTTGTAGTCGAGTATATGAAAAAATATCTGGGTAGAAATATTGTAAGGAAAATTACCGATGATGGCTACTTTTTCATTCTCCTCAAGCTGAAGCATCGCAGGTAAATCAGATTGTAGGAAGTCTGCTGAAAAAATCCGGTTCTCTAAATCTGGGTAGTGGTTTTTGAGGTATTCAACAGATTCTTTGTCAATCTCAATCACAGACGTTTCATACGTTGTATTGGGCATCATGAATTGGGTCAGGACACCCATACCTGGGCCAATTTCGAGTACTTTTTTATATCCACCATGCAGAGAAAGCAAGGAGACAATTCGCTCGGCGGCTTTCAAGTCTTTTAGAAAATGTTGACCGAGATGTTTTTTTGCTTTGACTTGTTGCATAGTGAACCGATATTGAAACGAAATGAAACCCAAAATTACCTTATTTATTCCTATTTCATGTTCCACAACTAGGATTTTTCTCATTTCTTTTCCATTCAGTCTGTTTATTCCTCTCGTTTTTTAGTAGCTTGTAAACGAATTTGAACTTTGTACCGACGAACTGTTTACCTATGAAACCTGTAAAGTCAAGAGAGGAACTTGAGGCAGAAAATGCGTATTTAGCCCAACGTGTGGACTATTTGAGCCAAAACCAAAGTATTCACCAATTGCAAGACTTGGTGGACAATACCTCTGAAATGATTCTTCTTCTTACACCTGATGGAAAATTTCTCTATGTTAATCGGGCTTTTCAAGAAATAATGGGTTTTTCAGAAGCAGAATTATCGGTTCTTTCTTTCTGGGATATTTTGCATCCACAAAATAGTGAAAAAACAAAAATTTCTCTTGAACGCGTTGCTACAGGCGTACATTTTCATGATTTAGAAATTATTGTCAAGAATAAAGATGGCAAACGCGTGTATTTATCTGGTGATGTAAACTGCCGATTTGAAAATGAGCAGCCTGTGGCTTTCCGTTGTTTGTTTCGGGATATTTCGCAGAGACACCGGGCAGAAAAAGCCCAAAACTTGTATTATTCTATTGCCCAAACGAATCTGAGTTCAAAGGATTTGAATGAATTTCTACACCAAGTTCATCTGGAATTACAGAAAAATTTATACGCCAATAATTTCTTTGTTGCTGTCTATGAACCCGAAGAAGGAACCATTTATTTTCCGTATCACGTGGATGAACACTATGAAACGGAGGAGAAT
>JBKBRQ010000375.1:0-1490 GCA_046292055.1 Spirosomataceae bacterium
AAGTGGGTCTGAATAAAAGCTGACGAATTTCAGCTATATCTTGCTCTCCTTGCCCTAATGATAAAGTTCGTATATTGGTTTCCGTATTTATTTGTGTGGTTAATGTGCGTCGATAATAGTCTGTAAATGAGCCATCTACCTGCATCGTCCAATTGGGATGAAACTGTCTTCGAAACTGTCCTTGGTGCATCCAACGATAAGTAATGAAGGATTGGTCACGGGCGATTTTCGTAAGTTCATTTACTGCTCCTGGTGCTTCTATTTGTTCGTACAAAAATTGAGAGCGAACCCAAGCTTGTGTTTTATCTCCTTGATATAAGATTCGACCTTGTGAGAACCATTGATTTTTAGGTAGCCAAGCTGGGCGGCGGGAGTCGGAGTCGCCTTGCCATCCCCCAAATTGTTGCTGGGTGAGCGTACTTTCTAAAGTCCAACGTTTCCATTGTGTGTGACCTTGTAAACTCCGAATGTGTTGCCCTGAACCCATAACCGGTTGGTATTCTCTTCCAACGGATTCTTCTTGAAGTCGGTAGCTCAAGCCCCATCGGGTTTCTGTTTTTTTCGTAATGAGGTTGATAACGCCTGCAAGTGCGTCTGTTCCGTATATAACTGATAAAGGGCCTTCCACGATTTCTATTCTCTCCAAGGTATTTGGGTCAATTTGTAGTAAACTCTCGCGCATATCGCCTCTATCTGGTAAAGGAACACCGTCAAGTAAAATTTTTACATTGCGACCTGCCATACCCATCAGCTGAATATCAGCTGTTCCTGTGGCGTTATCCTGCGCCCACCGAATCCCCAATTCGGTAGTTAAAATAGATAGGATAGAGGTAGCTGCCCGTTGCTCTATACGTAGTCTATCAATGACCCGAACCTGAAAAACAGACTGCCGAAGGGTTGTAGGTTCTGAAGTCCCCGTGACAATCACTTGGTCTAATGCACGGGAAGGCGCATCGTGCCAAGTCGAATCTTGTGCAAAACCTCCGGAACTATATAGGAAGGTACATGCCAACGCGAGTAAAGTTCTTCTTCTCATGGGATGTGTGGACATTTGGGTGTGCGGCAATGGCCGTATAAAGTTAAATCGTGTGAATGAACGGCAAAGCCCAATGTTTGGCTTACCGTATCCTGAATGCTTTGGATTTTGGGATGACAAAATTCGGTTACTCGCCCACACGTCAAACAAATGTGATGATCATGCTGCCGTGTGCTGTTCTTTTCATACGTTTTTTTCTGTCCCGTTAATTGATGCTGACGAATCAGTTGAGCAGTTAGGAGTAAATCCAAGACATTGTAAATCGTTGCCAAGGAAATCGGATGTTTTCTCTCCTTAAAATGTTGAAAGAGATATTCGGCGTCCACATGTTCGTGTGCGTCGTAAATGGTATTTAAAATCAATTTACGCTCCATTGTTTGGCGTAAATCATTCGCTTCCAGATACTGCTGCAATTTCAATTGTGCTTTTTGTTTGTATGTGGGTATCATAAACC
>JBKBRQ010000376.1:0-1476 GCA_046292055.1 Spirosomataceae bacterium
ATAAATCATGAAAGCGAGGAATCGTCTCCTGAAGTGCGTCTAAGGCAAGACCGTTCAGGTTTTTGGTTAATAAGCCAAAAGCTTTGGCGGCTTGGTATGCCTCCGCCGGAACTGTCACTCGATTGATACTTTTTGAGTTGGATACAAAAGGCATCAATCGCCAATAGGCATTATCCACGACGAGCATCGTGTCACCGGTAAGCGCTGCTAAAGGTGAAACGAATAGATAATCAGGCGCAACTTTCGCCAAGTGCGCTGCGGCTGTTCGAATATTTTGGTCGATACACGCCGGATTTTTGAATATTGCCGCATTGATTTGTTGAAAAATATAATCGCCTACTTTTGTTTGCACCTGAAATGTTTGGTTGATGTGTCCGTCACCAAATGGACGAACCGAAATCACCTCTAAGCCATAAAACTGTTGTATTATTTCTTTCATAAAAGCCATTTGTATCACATTACATCCAAAGATAAGCAAGGATATGTATATCAAAAGAGAGCATAGAATTTATCCACGTATTTTTAGCGGGAACATTTCTTTTGAAAACAAAAAAAAGGATTGGAAAAATGATATATTCCTGATTGCTAACAGATTTTCCAAGATAACTTCGAAATAGAGGCATACAAAATTCTGTATATTTGCAGCTTAACCAAAATACCTACGACCTTGAATAAGAAAGTTATTTTAGTCATTTTGGATGGCTGGGGAATTCCCAAAGCGGGCGAAGAGTGGCGTTCAGCGATTGAAGCTGCCGATGTTCCTTATTTTCGTGAGCTAATGGCCACGTATCCATCAAGCACCTTGGAAGCTTGCGGTAGAGCTGTCGGTTTACCCAACGGGCAAATGGGAAATTCGGAGGTTGGGCACACCAATTTAGGAGCGGGTCGCGTCGTCTATCAAGAATTAGAAAAAATCAATGTTGCCATAGAAGAAGGGCATTTAGCCAACGAATCCGTTTTGACAGATGCCTTTGCGTATGCCAAAACAAACGGAAAAAAAGTACACTTTATCGGACTTGTTTCTGACGGTGGCGTGCATTCACACATTGACCATTTAAAAGGCTTACTTCGTATTTCAGCAGATGCAGGTGTTGAAAATGTCTTCGTCCATGCCTTTATGGATGGCAGAGATTGTGACCCAAAATCAGGCAAAGGATTTATCCAAGAAATACAGCCGATACTGTCTGAGACGGGGGCAAAACTCGCTTCTTTGACAGGTCGTTACTTTGCGATGGACCGCGACAAACGTTGGGATCGTGTAAAATTAGCGTACGATGCGATGGTCAAAGGCGAGGGCGAACAGCTTGTAGCTGCTGATGCAGTTCTTTCGACAATCCAGGCTTCGTACGATGCACAAGTTACCGATGAGTTCTTAAAACCGATTGTGGTGGTTGAAGAAGGACAGCCCGTTGGACAAATTGAAGCCGGCGATGTCGTGATGTGCTTTAATTTCCGGACAGACAGAGGCCGTGAAAT
>JBKBRQ010000377.1:0-1471 GCA_046292055.1 Spirosomataceae bacterium
GGGTGGTTTTGTTTGAGAAGTTCCGTATCAAATGCCAAGTGTGCTTGCATTTCTCCATCTACGACCATATTAGGGTGTTTATCTTTTAGGATTTCCACCGCTTTTCTCATTTTCACGGCAGCGGGGCCATCAGCCACAGACCCGAAGTTGGAGTAAGTCAAGAGGGCAATGCGTGGTTTGATATTGAATTTCTCTACTTCCTTTGCAGCTAGTTCTGTAATTTCGACTACCTCATCTACGCTTGGGTCAAAATTAATCGTCGTATCTGCCAAGAAAAGTGGACCAAAACGACTCATTAAAATATACATAGCAGAGACTTTCTTGATTCCTTCTTGGCGGCCGATGATTTGTAAAGCAGGACGAATCGTATCCGGATAACTACGCGTTAAGCCACCAATCATGGCGTCTGCATAGCCTGTTTCTACCATCATTGAACCGTAGTAATTTCTTCTACGCATGATGTCGTGTGCCTCAACGAGTGTAAAGCCTTTTCTTTTGCGTTTATCAAAAAGTAATTTTCCGTACTGATCCAATCGTGCTTTTTCTTCTTCATTGACGGGGTTCATTGGGTCAATGATAGGAATACCTACTAAGTCGATTTGGTTTTCTTCTAATAAAGCTTGGATGCGCGATAGATTTCCTAATAGAATAGGTTTAGCAATGCCTTCTTCTACTACCACTTGGGCAGCTTTCAGAACAGAAATATTCTCAGCATCTGCAAATACAACGCGTTTTGGGTTTTTCTTCGCTTTGGTAATGACAACACGCGTCAAGGTGTTATCCAAGCCAAGGCGTTTTGACAGTTGTAGCTCATAGGCGTCCCAGTCTTGAATAGGGCTTTTTGCTACGTTGGTTTCCATAGCAGCGCGCGCTACAGCAGGTGCAACCGTTGTGAGAAGACGTGGGTCAACAGGTTTTGGGATGATGTAATTTCGTCCATACACGAGATTAGCTTCTCCATAAGCGAGATTCACAATGTCTGGAACAGGTTTTTTAGCTAATTCGGCTAAGGCACGAACAGCTGCCAGTTTCATCTCTTCGTTGATGACTTTAGAACGTACATCAAGCGCACCTCTGAAAATATACGGGAAACCAAGAACGTTGTTTACTTGGTTAGGATAATCCGAACGACCCGTCGCCATGATAATATCTTCACGAGCGGCAATGGCTTCCTCATAGCTAATCTCTGGCGTTGGGTTTGCCATGGCAAAGACGATACAATCGGGTGCCATTGACTTGACCATATCTTGGTTTAAGATATTTCCTTTGGATAATCCAACGAAAACATCTGCTCCAACCAACGCTTCTGCTAACGTAGTTTCTGCGGGTAAGGCATCGTTTGCGAACTCAATTTTCTTTCCATCGAGATTTGTTCTACTTGGGTGAATTAATCCTTTGCTGTCAAACATGAAAATGTTCTTTTTGTCAGCTCCCAATGAATTATATAGACGAGTACACGAAATAGCAGATG
>JBKBRQ010000037.1:0-16704 GCA_046292055.1 Spirosomataceae bacterium
AGATAAATAGAGAAATGAAAAAATATAGATTCGTACTTATTGCGTGGAGTTTGATTTCGTCACTAACTGTCTTCGGGCAGAGTGACGAAATCACAGAAACAAATTTTCCTGGGGTTATCTTGGCTTTCCCTACCCCAGATGGTAATTTAATTCGTATTTTACCAAAGGAGGAGTCTCTACCTCAATTCAGCGAGACTCTCAAAAAAACAGCTTATTTTAAAATAAACAGAGGGAATTGGTTCGAAGGAAATGAAGAACTACTCACTATTGGGAAAACAGAAAGAGTAAAATCTGCAAAAGAATTGAAGTCTAAAGTAGGCGATAGACTCTACCAAGACTTCATGAAATTGAAGGGATTCACCTCAGATAAGCAAGCAGATCAGTATATTCCAACGGAGTTTAACTATGATTCGTTGCTGAATTACACGGAACAGAGCAGTGCTTTTTTGAAAGCATTTGGACTTGGTTTCTTTGATTCTGAAGCAAAGACAGACACGATTTATATTTACGAAGCAGTACGTGTCGATGTTTCTGGAGTAGAAGAAGTCTGGGGGAATGTTCAAATCGGAAGTAGGGTATCGAACCCATTATTGAGTGAAATTCGGATTCGTCAAGATACCGTTTTAACAACGGATTCATTGGCGTACTTTACGTTTTCTGTTCAATTTCCAGAGAATCCCGAACTTCAGGAAGAATATCCCCTGTTCGAAGATATTAATGAGACAACTCCTGAGGGTTACTTAGCAGCCTATAGAATCCAAGCGAAGAAGTTGACTTCGTATCTGAATACACGCTCGCTTACACCTGAAACCATCAAGTTCTCTTTGTTTATCAAGAAAAATGATGAAGCGGATTGGAACTACATCGAGAGCCAATTACCCTCCGCTGACTCTTTGGGTAATTTGAAACTTTACGCGTACATCGAGGCAGAACCAGAAGATAAGATTTCGGTCAAATTTCTACCCGAAGATTACGCCGGAGCTATTGGCAAAGAAAGTGATGTGTACAGTGCCTACGCGATTTCGAAAGGCACAGTTCCTTTGATTTATGGTGTAAACGGAAAAGACTCTACGAATTGCATCGTATTAAATTGGGATAAATTACCATTAAAACCGTTTTATGCTGGGATTTTGGTAGAAAGAAGTCAAGGTGAAAATCCAGTGGAACAATTGGCAATCTTGGACGCAGAGGCAACACAATTTGAGGATTATGCCA
Source organism: Spirosomataceae bacterium (assembly GCA_046292055.1). Lineage (GTDB taxonomy): Bacteria > Bacteroidota > Bacteroidia > Cytophagales > Spirosomataceae > CAYNRA01. The sequence continues at coordinate 1,216 of JBKBRQ010000037.1, forward strand.
TTGAACCAGGTCTAATTTATAACTATTCTATTCGGGCTTTATTCCCTGAAAAACAGAATGTAAAACAGGAGATGCCGGCTTCTGTATCGTTATCAGGCAATAGCGTTGCACCGCCACTTCCACCATTTAACTTGACAGTAGATACGACTGCAACAACTGCTTTCCCTACTTTGCGCTGGGAGGCTTCTGAAAGCAAATCAAGATTTGGATACATTGTCTATACGGGTCTTACACCAACAGAATTATCCCCGATGCCTGGTATCGTGAAAGAGAATTTTTTGGTGGATTCAGTAGGAGTTTATTCTGGTAAATTAACGTATTACTTTGCCGTACTTGAACAAAATATTTTACAAGATACCAGTGCTTTCTCAAATATTGTTTCCTTCAAACCAAAGCTTCCTGTTTCGTTTATTTCCCCTTCGTATGTGACGGCCAATTTAATCAATAACGATGTATTGTTAGAATGGCAAGAACTTCGTGAGCGGGATGAATACGTGGCGGGGTATCAAGTACAGCGCCGGAAAGTAGGTGAAGAAACGTTCGAGAGGATTTCACCGGAAGTGTTGGGTGCGAATACGTTTATGGATACAACCTTTGTACGTGGAACTGCTTACGAGTATAGAGTGGCTTCGGTCTCTATTGAGCGTGAAGTAGGGGTGTTTTCTATGGCGTCAGAGATTAATTTTCCGCTTGATCCACTTGATCCACCGACGAAACTAGATATCCAAAATACCTCGGATGGTATTATGATCAAATGGCCTGCTGTAGAGGAAGGTCGTGTGAAGGAATATGTGGTGTATCGTGGAACCTCCTTAAACGGAGGACTAACAGAAGTTGCGCGTGTACCAAGTGGCCGTTTTCAGTATGAAGACACAGCGGTAGAAAGTTCATCGAATTATATTTATGCGGTGAGTATCGTGGATTCTTCTAATCAAGAAGGATTAAAAAGTAATAAAAAGTCAATCAATCGAATTGCTCCCAAAACATTATGACATTTTATAAAATGAAAAACTATTCTTTTTATGTTTTATGTATGCTCTTGGTTGGTGTGGTGACTTCCTGTTTCAAAGAAAGTTTTTTACCCATCCAGGCATCTTTTGAGATTGTTTACCTACAAGGACGTCAGGCTGCACCAGCGCTTGTCAAAATAACCAATGACTCAGAAGGCGCCGAGTCTTATCTATGGACAATCGAAGGTGCAAACATTAAGACAAGTACAGAGCGTAATATTCCTGAATTACTTTTTAGTAAACCAGGAACGTACAAAATAACTCTTGAAGTAGCGAATGCAGATGGCTTAACAGATAAGCAAGAAAAAGAAATTGTCGTAGGAGATGTACTCGCTGCTGACTTTACTTTTGACTTTGATATCAATAATTTCGCTCCTGCCAAGGTCGTGTTTACCAATAGGTCAATTTCAGGCCAACGCTTTGAATGGACTTTCACAGGTGCTGATATAGCTACTTCTACCGCTGAAAACCCAACGGTTACTTTCCTAACAGAAGGAATGCATACAGCGATATTGAAGGTTTTTAATGGGGAGTCGTTTACTGCCAAAGAGATGAAAATTGCGGTAAGACCTAACTTAGAGCCTCGTTTTGATATAATTGCCACTGATTTCAATTTTGAAATGGAAGCGCCATTAACTATCCGAGTGACGAATACGTCTAAAGGAAGTATTAGTCAACAATGGTCTGTGGATGACGCCTCTGTAAGTATTCAGTCTGTTTCGGATTCAATAACGCACATCACTTTCAAAGAACCCAAAACATATCAAGTTCGATTAACGGCCGGAAATGGGAAAGAAAGTAAGAGTACAGAAAGTCAAATTATTGTCCAGCCGACATCAAATTTACTTACATTAGAAAATGTTCGGATTGGCACATACAGTAACTCTACTATCCCAAATTATTTTGTGACACGTCGCAATATTGGGATAGACAAACAAGCATTGGATACACTTAGCTTTGGTCGGGAATTGGATGTTGTTTTCTTCTCACGCGATGCAGACTTTTCATACGCTCGTTTTGTTTCACCAACACGTGTTCAAGATGTGTTAATGAAACCTGTGCCACAAGCAAGACAGACAATTTTTATCAATGCACTCGAAGATTGTGCACCTTGTACAAAAGTGACGCTGGCGCAGTTCAATGCGATAAAAAAAGCAAAGGATTTTGATGGACTGACTTTTCGATTTGGCGAAGGAGTGGTAGAAGGTTTTTCTCGTTCGCAAGGACCACGCTTTGTCCCTTTCCAAACGCAAGATAACCGACGTGGAATCATCTATATCAAGAGTTTTGTGTCGCAAGGAAATGAAAGCCACATCGTAGCAGATATCAAAGTCTGGAGAAAACCACAATGACCCAATCATTAACAAGAAAAAAAAGAAAAGTATGATACATAAATTATACACTCGATTAGCGGTTCTTGTTGCTTTGCTGAGCATCGCCAGCTTTTCTACACAAGCACAAGTCACCGTCTTGACAAGTACAACACATTTGCCCCGTAACGAGGCGGAACCTATTTTCTTTACCGCCTACGGGTGTGATGGCCAAGTCGTTTGGTTGAACTTTCTTCAACAGCCTATCGGGACAAGTAACGTAAGCCAAGATACGCCAAGTTTCCAAGGTACAAACACGTACTTTGTAAAATGTGGGGATGCAGCTCCAATTCGTTTTTTTATTGATAAGACACGAACGGAACGCTCGGTTACGCCTGTTATTTCTGCAGATAAAACAACCATAAATGCCGGAGAAACGGTGACATTGACTGCCCCAAACTGTCCAGGAGTTATCACTTGGATGTCTGGTAACTTTGTACTTTCGAAGGAGTCATCTTATATCGCAACTCCAACTACGAACACAACCTACAAAGCTCTGTGTACAGAAAGTACCAAAAGTGTGAGTTTGCCAAGCCAAGAAACGGTGACGATTCGAGTAGAAAACCCTTCGTTACCGGCACCTATCATCAACACGCGTGATTTGACAGGAGTAGTTCAAGTCGGTCAACCTACCGAATTGGGTGCTTTCAATTGTTTTTATACAGTCAATTGGTTGAAAAATGGAGATGGCATCGGTACTGGAACAACGATTACTGTTACAGCTTCTGCGAATGATGTCTATACAGCTACCTGTTCAAATGAAGGAGTTGTAAGTCCGGCAAGTAATGCAATAACAACACCTAGTCCAGCACCTGTCATACAGAATGAATTGATGAATCAGACTGTTTGTGTTAATAGTTCAGCGACTTTTCAAATCCAATCTACGGGAGCTACGAGTTTTCAATGGCAATTCAATAATCAAAATATTGAAGGGGCAACAAGTTCGTCTTACAGTATCTCACAAGTAACTGAAGCACAAGTTGGTAGCTACCGTGTTGTTGTATCTAATGCGTCGGGTAGTGTGACGAGTAACTCTGCGACACTGAATGTTTTTAACCCTATCGTGTTAGGAACGTCATCTACACCTGCTACTTGTACCAGAGGAACGAACGGAACAGCTACTGTGACTCCTTCGTCAGGAACAGCTCCTTTTACTTTCAGTTGGTCGAATGGAGGGACTACCTCAACTATTTCTGGTTTAACAGCAGGGGTTTATTCAGTAACCGTCACCGATGCCAACGGTTGCGTGGCTTCAACTTCAGTGACTGTTTCTCAAGTGGATGTCATTATTTCTGTTGAGACTTCCTCAACTCCAGCAACTTGTTTTCTCGGAACAAACGGGACTGCAACAGCTATCGCCTCAACAGGAACAGCCCCTTATACATATAGCTGGTCGAATGGTGCAACAGGTTCCACAATTTCTAACTTAGCGGCAGGGAATTATACTGTAACCGTGACAGATGCCAATGGTTGCACAGGTTCTAGTTCTGTGACTGTCTCACAACCGGAACTTCCTATCGCCATTGAGTTGACATCAACAGCTGTCTCTTGTTTTGGTGGTACAAATGGAACGACTTCGGCAGTAGCGTCAAGAGGTACTGCTCCCTACACGTTTTCGTGGTCAAATGGTGCAACGGAAGCCACAGCCACAAACTTAGCTGCCGGAAGTTATACCGTAACCGTTACGGATGCTAACGGTTGTATCGCTGCAAATAATGTAACCGTTTCTCAACCAAGCCAATTGGCTGCATCAGTTACAAATCAATCTGTTATTTGTCATGGTGGAAATGAAGGTTCTGCTATTGTCGGTGCATCAGGCGGTGTCCTCCCTTATACCTATGCTTGGTCAAATGGTTTTACAGGTACAAATCTTACGAATTTAACGGCGGGGGTGTACTCTGTCATTGTGACAGATGCGAATAGATGTACGGTTGAGTTATCTACAACCATTACACAGCCACAACCCTTAGTTTATTCTTTTGTAAAAGAAGATGTAAAGTGTTTTGGTGGTACAGATGGAAAAATTGAAGCAATACCTACAGGCGGAACAGCTCCTTATCAATTACTCGCAAATGGAAATACATTTGCACTTTCTAGTCGGGTTTTCAGAGCAGATTCTTATCAAATTAATGTCAGAGATGCCAATAATTGTTTGAGTGGTGTGAACACAGTTCAAATTCAACAACCGGCTTCACCTGTTACTGTGCAGTTACTTGAGGCAAAGTCACCGCGTGGTTTTGGTCTGAAAGATGGCTCTATCTCTGTCGAAATCAAAGGTGGAACTGGCCCATTTGGTAATTATGGCCTCACATGGGTTTGGGACAGTGGTGCAATAACCAACGAAGTGCGGTCAGAAGTAGCAGGTACTCTTCGTACAACATTGCAAGAAATAGGTGGTGGAAATTACCAACTCCAGGTAACAGATACACAGTTTGCCTCTGCGCTTACAAAAGAAGGGTGTACTGCAACTCTAAATTATTTCTTAGAACAACCTGAAAAAATTACAGCCATTACAGCGGTTGATAAAGGTGTTTCTTGTTTTGGTAAATTCGATGGACAGCTTTCTGCGAACGTAAGAGGTGGAGTCACAATTGACCCAGCTAATCCGTATAAGTATACTTGGTTTAGGAAACAAAATGATGTATTAATAGATTTGAATGAAACAACAAATAAGCTAATTAATGTAGATGCTGGCCGTTATGTGTTGCGTGTGACTGATAAGAATGATATTGTAGAAAATTTTGAAATAGACTTAAAAGTAACCCCAAGTCTTGTAACTTCAGTTGTTGCCTTTGAAAATCCAACATGTGTTACGTCAACAGACGGATTTATTGAAATTCAGACAATTGGAGGTGTCGCTCCTCTAACCATTGATTGGGGAAGTGGAATGTCGGGTGCGCGCATTCAAAATCTACAAGCAGGCAACTATTTCGGAGTTGTTCGTGATAGAGAAGGTTGTACAGGAGAAATCGCCGTCGCACTTTCACCGAAAGAAGACGTGAAGGTAAGTGTTTTAAAGAAAACAGATTTGATTTGTAGAGATGTTTGTGAAGGGGCTATTGAACTCCAAGTGAGTGGGAATACATCTCCATTCAGAATTGAATGGGCACAAAACCTTTTAGGCAGCGCTTTAGCAGCAAGTGGTGATCCTCAAGCAAGTACTCAGAATTTAATCGGAAATGGTCTAACCAATTTGTGTGCTGGTGAATACACAGCTACTGTTACTACAGAGTTAGGCTGTAAGGCATCTACCGGAACGATTGTTCTTGCTAATCCGGAAGTGACAACAATTAATGTATCAGATGATTTAGTTGTTTGTTCGGATGCAAATCTAGAGCTTGATGCAGCAAATATCGTCCCTTCGAAAAGCTATTTATGGACATTCCCTTCGGGACAAACAAGTACAACTGCTCTCGCACCAATCCGTGAAAATGGAAATTATACACTTGAAGTTGTTGATGCAAAAGGATGTAAATCATCGGATACATTTTCTGTTCAAGTCGTAAACGCTACAAGTGGACTACTATTTACAGTAGCATCTGAAGGAAAGGTGAACGAGCCCATGTTTGCTATAAATCTAACGGCTACAGCTGTGCCAACCTCTTGGCGAATCTCAGGCCCAGCCACGATAACTCGCCAAGAAAACGGTTTGTTGGTTTTTAATCCAACGGGAACCGGCACAGTTCGAATTGAACTAGCTACGTCGGCGGGTGGTTGTTCGTCAAACATTTTACGTACTGTTGAAATCACAGACGGAGTTGTAGCAACTACACAGACAGCAGAAGGTGAGGAGATAGTAGAAGAGCCAGTATCTTCATCAGAGTTAGCCGAGAAAGTCACCGAAAATTCATTCATTATTTATCCAAATCCTACTTCGGGCTCCTTCTTTGTGAGGACAGATGAGTTACGTGTAGAAAATGCATCCATCCGTATACTTGAGTCAACAATGTACCGCCAAGTTTACGCAGAAGATGTCAAAGAAATAGATGAAAGAGGGGTTCCTATAAATTTGGAATCTTATCGGTTGAAAGAGGGGAATTACTACTTGATAATTGTAATTAATAACCAACGTTTTGTTAAACGATTGCACATCAGAGAGGTATACTAATCGGGAGACGTATTTTTTATTTGGTGACTACTCAAACTTGGGTAGTCACTTTTTGTATGTACAAACTTTATGAAAGTTTTTTGGGTTAAGGAGGGAAAGTCGTCTTTCGTGTAAAACCATCTACCTTTAATTTAGGTAATTTTAAAACTGAAACCACCGTTCCCATGTGTTCAATAATAGTAAGCGATGAACAATCTTCTAATAAACCTGAATAGCTATTTACTTGTACTGACAAGACAAAAGAAAATATATTTAACGTGTGCTCTTTTCTTATTTTTCTTACTCGCATTTCCTCCAAATATCCTCCAAAAGCGAATAAGTGGGGAGTGGGAACCTATCGAACAAGTTGTACAGGACTTCCTAAATGCAAAAATAGAGAGCCCATGGAAACCCGCCCTTGAGTTCAGAGAAGATAGCCATTTTGCAAAACGTGACCTGAGAATAACCCCCTATTTAATCGGGAGTTTTTTCCATATTGAGTCCATCAAACTCTTTTATCTTCAAATTGCCCTGTTTCCTTTTTTTATTTATCTCTTGTTTAATTTACTCTATCGTTTTTCAAAGGAGGGGATAAGTACTTTTTATGGCGTAGTGGCTCTCTTATTTAGTTATGTAGGGAATTCCTTTTTTTTTGATACACTTTTTCTTGACTCTCTAGGTTACTTTGGGCTGCTTGCTAGTTTCTTCTTTCTCCGCAATCCAGTGCTTATTCCTTTACTTCTAATAACTTTTTTTGTTGACGAAAGAACAATAGCTCCAGCACTTGTTCTCCCGTTATCTGCCTATTTCTCTAATGCAAAACCACAACAAGAGGAAATACGTCTTGTTACTTACATACAGAAAACCGTTTGGTCTAATCGAACTTTCTGGCTTATTGTTTCAGCTGTTTTCATTTATTTGATTACCCGATTTTGGTTATTTCAAAAATTTGGATTGACAACTCCCGTAGGTTTCAAAAATGGGGTTTCACCAATTGTTGCTTCAAAGTTTGGATTAAAAGTGATTGTCGCTTATTTCTCCGGCTTGAAAGCTTCTAATTTGTGGTTAATTATGGCTGTTTTCGTAGCCTACAAATTGAAAAATAGATTGAGTATCCTTTGGCTTATGCTAACTTTTCTCTTGTTTTCATTTATTGGTCTATCTGTCGAGGATATTACAAGAAGTATTGCATATGGTTTCCCTGTTGCGCTTGTTTCATTCCAATATTTATTTTGGAATAAGCAGAAAAGCGGAGAAGAATGGGGAAATGAATTTCAACTCATAGCATTGGTTTCTGTGGTATTTCCCACTTATACGCTTATTTTGAATCTCATTCGAATTGAAGCTTTTGCTTGGCTATTGTAAGGATTCGAGTAATTAATAGAAAATAAGTACTTACATGTGATAGGTACTCTATTACTTTTTGTGGGTATTTTACGTATTGATAATCAGTGTATTAGCTTGTTTCTAATTCCTTTCTATTGAAATAGATAAACTTTGTACGTCTGTTTCTTCTTATATTCGTCACCCAATTCACACAAAATTTCATTTTCCATGAAAATCTCTATTCGACCTGCCTTATTGTTACAAAAAGACGGAAAAATATTAACGATGCAGTACACATACGGCGGACAAAAATTATACAATCTTCCCGGTGGAAATGTAGAATTTGGGGAGTCACTCATTGAAGTGCTCCAACGTGAAATGGAGGAAGAGCTACAGATTCAGGTAGAAATTGAAGAAATGCAGTTTATAGGGGAAACTATTCGAGATACCAAACAAACAATTCATACTGTTTTTACAGGTCAAATTACTCAAGGTGAACCAACGCTGAATCCTGCCGAGACATCTGCAGAGCGTATCGTGTGGCTCTCTTTAGAAGAACTCCTCTCTGTTCACATGTATCCTTCTGTAGCGCAGTTTATACAAAAACGTCTGCAAGGAGACCTTACAGACGCTTATATTGGTGTTATCCAGCAAAAATGGCTTTAAAGTCTATTTTCTACGTGTATTTTTGGGTTTACGCGTGGATTTTTTTGCCTTCATTTGTGTCTTGGGTGGATTTTTCTTGTCATGAAAAGCACCCTTAAAAGTAGGATCTTCTTTCTTGCGTTGATTATCAATCTCTTTGAGCATCAACTGTTTTTCCTCAAAAGGTGTCTCTGCAATCTCTAAATCTTCTGGTAATTCCTCTGTAGGAATAGTTGATTGTATGATTTTTTCAATCTTGCGAACATGGTATTCCTCCGCTTCTGTGACAAATGTAATGGCAACTCCCTCGTGATACGCTCGACCTGTTCGACCAATTCTGTGTACATAATCTTCATAAATAACGGGCACATCAAAATTGATGACATGTGAAACTTCCCGAATGTCAATTCCTCTAGCTGCTACATCGGTGGCAACTAGTACCCGAATATTCCCTTCTTTAAATGCCTCAATCGAGTTAATACGTGTATTTTGACCTTTATTTGCATGAATTACACGTATGTTTTCTGAACCAATTACTTTACGTTCTAAAAAGTGGTATACGTTATCTGCCACAATTTTTGAACGTGTAAAAATGATAGTACGCTGCAATTCTTCATTGGAGAATAAATACGCCAACAAGTTTATTTTTGTCCGGAAATTGGGAACATGGAAAAGTCGCTGCGTAACTGTTGTCGCTGTTGTCGCCTGCGGTGTTACTTCAATTTTTAACGGCGCCTCCAAGAACTCTTCCGACAAAGTTTCTACTTTTTCAGGAAATGTAGCAGAGAAAAGTAGGTTCTTTCGTTTTCTAGGAATAACCTCTAATATTTTACGGATTTGCGGCATAAATCCCATATCCATCATTTTATCCGCTTCATCCAAAATCATGTATTGTAAATTCTTCGTGATGATAATACCTCTGCTGTATAAATCCGTGAATCTACCTGGTGTCGCAACAATAATATCTACACCTTTCTCAATATTTTCTATTTGAGTTTTAGGCCCTAAACCGCCATAAATAGCTACATGCCGAATGTCTGTGTATTTACCGAGCTTTCTGATTTCATCGTCAATTTGCATTGCAAGCTCGCGCGTGGGTGCAAGAATTAAACAACGTGCGTGCATGCCTTGGGCATACTTGATTTTCATGAGCAAAGGGAGTACATATGCTGCCGTTTTACCTGTACCTGTCTGTGCTATTCCTAAAACATCATGTCCTTGCAAAATCATTGGAATCGCTTTTTCTTGAATAGGAGTAGGAACTGTATAGCCCTCTTCTTCAATAGCGGAAAGGAGTTGTTTATTTAGCTGAAAATCTGAGAATGTCATTGTCTATATGTGTTGTTTTTCGCTTCATCTTCTGTAAATTCATAGAGGAAGACGCTGCAATAAGTAAGCGGAAGTAAGAAAAAAGTATTTTTCCTTGTTCCTCAATTTGGATTAATATTGGTCTTGATTGGCAATTTGTTGAGAATTGTTTTTATTTTTGCTCAATAGAACGTGCAAAATTACGCATTTAATACTGATATACAGCAGTAGACCCTCCAGTTTTGCCCAGAACATATTTTGTTTCCCAATGATTATAAACATCAATCGCCCAATGATTCGGAAATCCTTTCTCTTCCTCGTTACTCTTATTTCTATTCAGTTTGCTGCTACTGCCCAAGATTCTTGTGCTGTTTGTAAGCCCTATCCACTAGAAATTGGACTCCTAAAAGGGATAAATCAATACTATGGCGACATGCATTGTAGCGTGCCTTATCCCTCTCAAAATAGATTATTAGGTGGAATTTTTGTAAGAAAACATATCGGTGATTACTTCGCCATTCGACCTCAAGTAATCATCGGTTCAATAGCCGGTAATGACCTTGATGCGCCAGACGGCCGCTGGGATTATAGAAGATTGAAGTTCAGCTCTCCTTTTGCTGAGGCTGCATTACTCGGAGAATATTACCCCTTTGGTGAAAGAAAGTATACGTGTGATGGCGTCTTTCGAAAAACTTTTGCACCTTACCTTTTCGGTGGAGTAGGAGCTGTTTATACAAATCCTACAGTAGAATTGCAGCCAGGAGCAACTTTCCCTCCAGATCAAGCACTCATGGATGCCGATGTCGCCAATCTGAAAAAATGGGGAATTGTTATTCCTTTTGGTTTGGGTCTGAAATACAATGCCGCTGAAAGATGGACAGTAGGTCTTGAAGCAGGCTACCGCGTTTCTAACTCAGATTATATCGATGGGGTGAGTTTGGCAGGAAATCCAAATAGAAATGACGGTTATTTTATTGGAAATGTAACTGTTTCGTATCGTCTAGGAAGTAAAGATTCTGATAAAGATGGTGTGCCTGATTTCTGTGATGCATGCCCAGATATTGCTGGTTTACGTAAATTTCAAGGTTGTCCGGATAGAGATGGAGACGGTACACCTGATAAAGATGACGCTTGCCCAGATGTGCCGGGACCAATTGCACTCAAAGGTTGCCCAGATACAGACGGTGACGGAATTCCAGACAAAGATGATGAGTGCCCAACGGTGGCAGGTCTAGCAAGTCTGAAAGGTTGCCCAGATAGAGATGGCGATGGTATTGCCGATAAAGACGACGCCTGCCCAGATGTAGCTGGTAGCAAGGAACTTCAAGGTTGTCCAGATACAGACGGAGACGGTATCCCAGATAAAGACGATGCATGTCCATTCGAAGCAGGTAAAAAAGAGTTAAAAGGTTGTCCAGATAGAGATGGCGATGGTATCGCAGATAAAGATGATGCATGTCCTGACGTACCAGGGCTTGCGGAGTACAAAGGATGCCCTGCACCTATGCAAGATAAGGCATCACTTGCCAAGTGTGATTGTGTTCACCCAGTTTTTCAGTTGCCTTCAGATAAAGCTGCAAGAACCGTTACGTCGTTGGGTTCAAACCCAGAATTTGGAAATTCGTTTGGGCTAACAACTGTTCAGTTTTTGGCTAAGTTGAAGAAAGCTGCAGCATCTAAATCGGTAGATAAAGTATTCCTAGATGGCTTATTCAAATCGATGGGCTTCGCCAATGGACTTGCAGACGTAAGCATCGAGTCGATCAGTGAAACACAAATACCGAATGGTACAACGGGGAACCTTGGATTTAGTCAGTCGCATAGAACGCAATACAGTACACTCAAAGTGACGGATAAAAAAGACCTAGAGGCGTTCCAGTTCAAAGGCAAAAACGGATGTGAAGTTTACTTCATGAAAACATGTGGAAACCATTTCTATTATTGCCCAAGTAACTAAGTTCTTCTTAATTATATAACAAATCTGTGCTTTTGCAACTCTTTCCAAAGTGTTGTAAAAGCACAGATTTTTTGTTTAAATTGATTCACTAATTTATACTATCCTGAAAGAAGGGCAGAAATGAAGCATCAAAAAAGTGGGGTTTGTATACTTTGAAATCCTATGAAAAATAGCCGAAGAGACATTCTAAGAAATAGTTGAAAAATAGAAAAAGAGATTGGACTTTGGTGAACGGTGGGTGATTCGAGAAATGGAATATACTTTCTCGCACCAAATTCTTGTAGAATCTGAATTATTTTAGAATCATTTCAGTGGTTTAATCCGAAATTAATTGATACAATCAGAAAAATGATAGATAAAAATAAGTTACCATCTTTGGCGTGGATGATGACGTTTGTACTCACTTTGACAGGAAGCTATTGGGCAAATGCGCAGAAAAAAACAATTTCAATCACGATTGATGATGTGCCCAATACAACAGAATACCAAAAGAATAATTTCAATGCTAAGTTGCTACATGTATTGGATTCATTGAACATACCCTTCACCCTATTTATAAACGAAGGTAGGGTGTATCAAACAGCATTTTCAGATAAAAATAGCCATTTACTAGAAAAATGGATTGAAAAAAAGCAAGCCACCGTCGGAAACCATACATTTAGCCATTCGCAGTATTCAGAAGTAGGAATAGATAGTTTTTCAAGAGATATTCTACAAGGGGAAATACGAACGAAAGCGTATGCCCATAAGAATAACAAAGAAATCAAGTATTTTCGATTCCCGTTTAACGACATGGGAAAGGACTCTGTACAGCATGTACAAATGAGGAAATATTTACAATCGAAGGGGTATACTGTCGCTCCTTTTACAATCGAAAGTTCCGATTGGATGTTTAATGCGGTTTATTGCCATTACCTTGAACGGGGCGAGATAGAAAAAGCCCAAAATGTAGGAAGTTTATACGTAAGTAAGACGATGGAATTAGTTTCATTTTTTGAATCAATAAGTGAAGCAATATATAAGCGCCCACTAAACCATATTTATCTATGCCATGATAATGCCATTAATGCAGATTATCTAGTACAAATCATCGAGAAACTCAGAAGAGAAAAATACGAAATAGTAAATCTTGAAGAATCATTGACAGACGTCACTTACCAACAACCGGATAGTTACTATAAAAAATGGGGAATTAGTTGGCTATATCGTTGGATACCTACCCAGAAAGAACGAACCGAATGGATGAAACAAGAGCCAAGCTTATCAGAAATTGAAGATATATATACTGAAATCCTAAGTAAACAAAAATGACTTACGAATGAGTCAGCTTATTAGAGGGAATATACTTTTTTAGTTATAGGTAGCGTCTTTTATCGCATAAAAAACCTGGTAAAAAACGAAGACCCGCCAGAAATGACGGGTCTTCGTTTCTATATTAGCTGTGTTAGTAGCTTATTCTTTTACTAAAATCAAATCCAACGTACTCCTCAAATATCTCTATTTTAGTACATCACATCGGGAATTGGGTTGGTTGCGCTTCGTGCATCAATGCGTATGCTGCATCAATGACCGTTTCTACATTTGGTTTGGAAAAATAGTCACCGTCCGAGCTATATGCGGGGCGGTGCGCTTGCGCTGAAATCGTCTTGGGCGCGCTGTCTAGCCAACGATATCCTCCTTGTTCTTCCACAACTTGTTGCATCATGTACGCGGATGCGCCTCCTGGCATATCTTCATCCGCAAAAATAACACGATTCGTCTTTTGGATAGATTGACAAACCGTTTGCGGGAGGTCAAAGGGTAATAACGTTTGTACATCAATGACTTCCACGGAAATTCCGAAAATACTATGCAGTTGCTCTGCTGCTTCTAGTACAATTCGGCACATAGAACCGTATGTAACGATGGTTAAATCAGTACCTTCTCTTAGGATTTCAGGTGTTCCAAGAGGTACACAGACTTCACCAAGATTGGTCGGAAGTTTCTCTTTGACGCGGTATCCGTTCAAACATTCTATCATTAAAGCGGGGTCGTCACCTTTCAAAATTGTATTATACAATCCGGCGGCTTGTGTAAAATTACGAGGAACCAAGATGTGCATCCCTCGGAGCGCATGAATCATAACGCCCATGTGTGAACCAGAATGCCAAATTCCTTCCAAACGGTGACCACGTGTACGGACAATGAGAGGGGCTGCTTGTTGACCCACCGAGCGATATCTTAAACAGGCCAAATCATCTGTCAACGTTGGCAGTGCATAAAAAATATAATCAAAATACTGAATCTCTACGATAGGACGCAAACCTCGCATAGCAGCTCCAATGCCTTGTCCAATGATGGTTGTTTCCCGAATACCTGTATCTGTAATTCGCAATTCGCCGTATTTATCTTGCAAACCTGCAAAACCTTGGTTTACATCACCAATTTTCCCTACATCTTCGCCTAATGCAAAAACACGGGCATCTTTTTCAAATAATTGGTCAAAATAACGATTGATGACTTCACGACCCTCTACAAGCGGTGCTGCATCATCAAAAATAGGGGTAACAGGTTTGACATGAAGCGGAGAAGAAGGCCCTTCGCTGTACAAATGTGTGCTATAACGCACACGATTAGCTTCTTGAATATGGTTACAGTATGCTTGCAGTTGATTTTCGAGAGAGCTTTTAGACGAACGGGTTAAATACAAGGCACGTTTTGCAGCAGATAGAACATCGCGTCGTAACGGAGTTGGTTGTGCTTGTAGTCGTTGTGCAATTTCTTGTATTGCTTTGTTTTCGGGAAGTTCAGCTGCAAGTTGGTTAATGAGTGCAAGTCCTTCTTTGTTTTCTCTATCAATCCCTCCTCGAAAGCCAGTCCAAGCTGCTGCTCTTGCCTTTTTGGCTATTTCTTTTGCTTGGAGCTCAATGTCTGTCAATTCGCTTAGTTCAGCGATTTCATTAGCTAAAATCCATTCTTTGAACTTAACATTGCAATCGAGGCTTTCTTCCCATTGGAGTCTTTCCGTGGACTTGTACCTTTCGTGGGACCCAGATGCTGAATGACCTTGTGGTTGTGTTAATTCTTGTACATGAACTAAAACCGGAATATGCTTGTCACGCGCGGCAATCGCAGCTTTTCTGTAGGCCTGCACCAAAGCGGGGTAGTCCCAACCTTTTACGGTGATGATTTCCAATCCGTTTGAATTTTCTTCTATTTGAAATCCTGCTAGAGCTGCTGAAATACTAGATTTTGTGGTTTGGTAGCTAATCGGAACAGAGATTCCGTATCCGTCATCCCAAACAGAAAAAATAACAGGAACTTGTAAGACACCTGCGGCATTGATACTCTCAAAGAACATTCCTTGTGAAGTCGAGGCATCCCCGATGGTAGCGAAGCACACTTCGTTTCCGTGGTGAGAGAAATCTGTTTTTTGTGCGAGGGCGGGGTTAGAGCGGTAGAGTTTAGAGGCGTAGCCAATTCCAATAGCGCGTGGCATTTGGCCGGCAGTAGAGGAAACGTCCATGATTTGGTTGTACATGTCAGTCTGAGGTAGCCATTGCCCGTTTTCGTCGATCCAACGGTTGCTGTAGTGGCCATTCATGGAGCGACCACCTGAAAACGGGTCGTTTTTTTCGTCAGAATCTGCATAAAGTTGCCCGAAGAAGTCCTTCCATGTTAAGCCGCCAACCGCCGCGACAAACGTTTGATCTCGATAATACCCCGACCGGAAATCACCTTTTCGGAATACTTTCGCCATAGCAATTTGTGCTATTTCTTTTCCGTCTCCAAAAATCCCAAATTTAG
>JBKBRQ010000378.1:0-1463 GCA_046292055.1 Spirosomataceae bacterium
GGCAAGTCCGAGACCTGTTCCACCAAAAGATTTTTTAGTAGAGTTATCCACTTGCTGAAACGAAGCAAATAATAACGCTTGATTTTGAGGAGAAATCCCGATTCCTGTATCAATAACCTCTACTTTTATCGTCGCTTTTTTCCCTTTTTGAGCGACTTTTCGTACATCAATTCGAACAGAACCGTACTCCGTGAATTTCAATGCATTGGATGTTAAATTGGAAAATATTTGTAGCAAACGCGTCGAATCACCGACCCAATACGGCGGCACATCGTCAGCTACCCAATACGCCAATTCGTTCCCTTTTTCTTGTGCACGTTGTCTGAATAAAGTAACCAACCTATCCAACATCTCCGTCAAAATAAAAGGTGCCACATGCAATTCCATTTTACCGGCTTCTATCTTAGATAGATCTAAAATATCGTTTAAAATGGTCAAGAGCGTTTCCGACGATTTTTTAATCGTCTCCACGTATTCCTTCTGTTTATTTTCAAGCGGCGTTTCGTTGAGAACATCAATCATACCGATAATACCGTTCATCGGTGTACGAATTTCGTGGCTCATATTCGCCAAAAATCGTTCTTTGACCTTCAATGAATGCTCTGCTTGCTCTTTGGCAACGATTAAGTCCTCCGCGTTTTTCTTCAATTCAGAGATATCACGTGCTACCCCTTCCACCTCTAGTGGAATCCCTTTAGCATCTTTAATCATCCGGATATTCAACATGAACTGCCGTAATTCACCGTTTTTCCGCTTTACATTTACTTCAAAATTTGTGATACTTCCTGACTTCAACAGCGACTTAATATCTTTTGAACTATCAACGGCGTTATCAAAGAATTTATCTACCTTATTTCCCATCACTTCCTGCACCGAATACCCCGTATGCGTAAGAACTGAAGGCGAAATCATGGTAATATTACCCGCCAAGTCTGTTCGGTAATAAATATCAATGAATGATTCGATGATGTTTCTGAACTTCTCTTCACTTTTTTGGAGTGATAGCAAGGCTTTCTTTTGTGTCGTTACATTACGCGCAATACCAGAAACCTCTTCTATTTCCCCACTTTCTGACGATAATATAGGGTTCAAATAAAATTCATACCATTCACTCCCTCCGTCAATCTCTCCCCAATTCATTTCAAAATATTGAGGCTGACCCGCAAGCGCTAGATTGTATTTTTCGCGCAGAATAGGTCGGTCTTCGGGCGCAATTAATTTCCAACCAACTTTCTCCAACGAGCTATTTATTTTGGGGTTGAAACCTAACTTTTGGTAAATAATGGCTTCGTAATTTTTATTGAACGAACTTAAAAGTTTCTTTTTATTGGCTGTCCAGATGATATGCGAACTGCTATCGAATACGGCATTTAAACGTGCTGTTTGCCGCATCAAATCTGCCTCATTTTGTTTCCGTAACAATGCCAAAGCCACTTGACCGGACACAAACTCCAATAATTCTA
>JBKBRQ010000379.1:0-1461 GCA_046292055.1 Spirosomataceae bacterium
CCTGCATACAAACAAAAAATAACATCTTCTGACGAACATACAAGCCTTGACAACGCACTTTCCATACCTGTTTTTCCGAAATCACCTGCCTGAATAACAACTGGATTGTACTGATAACCAATAGCTTGTGCAACTTGTGCCATTTTAGAGTTCATGGAATCTAGGTCAGCTTGACAGGTTATTCCAATAGACGCATCGAATGTATCTGCAATCAAAAAGGCATGAAGAGTTTGGGATTTAATCTCACAGATTATGCCAAAAAAAAGATACAAAATAGTAATTCCACAAATCCGATTTCTCATAAGTCTTCTCTTATTCTATTTTACTTATATCCTTAATCTCTCATTTATCTAAAACCTTATCACCCATTTAGTGAATTTTTGCATTGCTTTAATAACACTAAACACGTGATACGATTCTAAAACCAAATGAGCTACTTTTGATTCTAGGATACGTACGTAAACGATAATTGACTCTAGAAACCACTTTTGCATGATTCCAAGAACCTCCTTTCAATATACGCATTTTCCCAGTTGTTGCACCCATCGGATTTACCTGTGATTTGCTTTCTAAACTCCCAAACCAATCTTGACACCATTCAGCCATATTCCCGCTCATATCATACAAGCCAAGTTGGTTTGGCTTATATCCTCCTACTTGCTTACTACCGGAGAGTCTAAAATACACCGCATCTGCATGACTCAATGAATTTCCTCCATGCCCAAATTGTGTCCTATTTTTGCTTCCTCCACCCGCTGCATATTCCCATTCTGCTTCTGTCGGTAAACGATATCCATCTGCGCTCATATCGATTGTAACATCTGTACCAACAAAAGAATACACTTTCTTTTTGTTATCTCGTTCACTAAGTTTATTACAGAATTCAACAGCCTCTGACCAACTAATTTTACCTATTGGACAAGTAGGACAGTTTTTTTTCGCCTTCCCTTGACTCGTTCCCATTACAGATTGCCATTGTGCTTGCGTTATCTCGTATTTACCCATCCAAAAACTGCTCACAGTTACCTGATGTGGTTTATTTGCATTTCCAAGCATTCCGCCCATCTCAAAAGTACCTCCCGGAATGTAAACCATCTCCGCGAAAGGTAAAGCCATAAACGTCTTTGTATTTTCGACTGGCAATTCTACCGTACCTACAATCAAATCAGCACCGACCCTCTGGCTATTTGTTGGTATATCCGACACAACCTGACTTTGCCTATTGAATACATTAACAGGTTCCTCATTTGCCTTATTTACTGTTTGTATTTCAGTCTTTGACTCTTCTGAATCCGTCACCACAAACTTAAAATCACCTGTCAATTCATCATATCTACCTGGTATCTGATTTCTGTTTGAACGCGTACTCACCCCCTGCGTTGTTCGGTCTAATATATCCCGAACCCCTAAATTCGGTATCGTCAAATGACGCAATAACTCCGACGTAAACAACCCATTCCG
>JBKBRQ010000380.1:0-1436 GCA_046292055.1 Spirosomataceae bacterium
TTTTGCGAAACCTCAAATACATTATTGAACGCATCTTTCATGGCGCGGTCGCATCTTCTGTTGACGCGGTCAAGTGTCCATTTGTAGCCAATGCGGTTCTGAACCCACTCAAAATAAGAAACGGTTACACCACCCGCATTTGCTAAAATATCAGGTACAACCATGATGCCTTTTTCGTTGATGATGTCATCTGCTTTGGCAGAAGTCGGGCCATTGGCACCTTCTACAATCAAGCGAGCTTGGATACGTGCGGCGTTATCTTTCAAAATAACGTCTTCTTTTGCTGCCGGAACAAGCACGTCGATAGGCAAGAAAAGCAATTCTTCTGCACCAATTTTCTCTGCTCCATCAAAGCCTTCTAGGATACCGTTGTTTGCATTTCTATACGCAATGGCTTTTTCAATATCGATGCCTTTGTCGTTGTAATAGGCACCAGAAATATCGCTGATACCGTGAATACTCACGCCTTTTTCAGATAATAACTGAGCTGCATGTGAACCAACATTACCAAAACCTTGAACGGCGGCAGTTGCTCTGTATGGATTGATTTTTAATTTGTCCATGCCTGACAAAGCTGAGACCATCACACCACGACCTGTTGCTTCTGTACGACCGAGTGAACCGCCCAAAACAAGTGGTTTACCGGTTACGACCGCTTGGGTTGTCATACCTTTTGCTTTGGAGTATTCGTCCATTAACCAAGCCATTTCGCGCGGGCCTGTACCCATATCTGGTGCTGGAATGTCCTTATCCGGACCAAAGATATCGAGCATAGTAGAAGTATAAGCACGCATCAAACGTTCCATTTCACCTGCCGACATTTCACGCGGGTTACATGCAACGCCACCTTTGGCGCCCCCGTAGGGAATGTCCACAACGGCACATTTCCAAGTCATCCAGGCAGCAAGGGCACGAACCTCGTCAAGGGTAACATCTGGGTCAAAACGGATTCCCCCTTTTCCTGGGCCTAATATTGTCGAGTGAATGACGCGGTATCCTTCAAATACCTTTACTTGGCCATTGTCCATGGTGACGGGCAAACCAACAATCACTTGACGTGCTGGGACTTTTAAAATATGGTACATCTCATCACTGATACCTAAAATCTTTACGGCGGCATCAAAACGAGACATCATGGACTCCAACGGATTTTCTTTGTCCTTGATAGGAGCGGGTTCGATGTATGTCATATATAATTCGTTAATGTTAAATCGTGCTGTTTTTCATTTATGAACGCAAACTTAGATAAAATCTATATATTCTTAAAATTGTTAAATTATTGAGATTGTAATTCTCTCTGAATTATGGATAAAGCACAAAATTTTCTTCTGAAACATTTCCCAAAGAAGCAATAAAAAGGAGGGAAGTTTAGTGATATGCGCGAAAATATTTTTTTGTTACCTAAATGATATTAAATCAATCAAGGAGTTGCTATA
>JBKBRQ010000381.1:0-1426 GCA_046292055.1 Spirosomataceae bacterium
CGTTGGTAACATTCAGGATATTTTCTGAAAACTTGATAGATAGACTAGATAATTCTTTGTTGATTTCGCGCAATCTTTTTTGGGCATCTGGTTGAAGTGCCGCTCCGTTTCGCGCAAAACTTTTGTATGTTTTCTCGAGCAACATGGCACTTTCTTGGTCTAACTTGAGTTGTTTGCGGTTTTCCCAAACAGCTGCTACACGCGCAAAAAGAGCGGCATCGAGAGAAACGTCGTTGCTATACTCCGTCAAGACCGGAGAAGCTTCCCGAACAACCGTTTGGATAGCTGGTGTTGTTTCAGCTCCGTTGAGGTGATATAAAATCTTGGTAATACGACCCAATTGTTTGCCTGAGTTTTCCAAGGCAATAATTGTGTTCTCAAAAGTAGGCTTTTGTTTATTTGCCTTGATTGCCTCGATTTCCTTTTTCCCTTCTCCAATTGCCGCTTGAATGGCAGGCATGAATTGTTCCGCTTTGATTTTACTGTACGGCGCTGTCTCGTGAACAGTTCCGAAAGGTTGTAAAAGTAGGTTGTCTGTCATTTTTTGTGTGTTTTGCGCTGTCGCCATTCCACTAAGTAGAAAAGCGGCAACCAATGGTTTTACGTTCATTTTTCTTCGTTTATTGGGTTTAATTGAATGCTTATCGACAAATTTAGACGGAAAAAAGATGAAAATGACTTTTTTACAAGAGATAAATTCGTCAAAAATCTATTTTCTCACTTTTTTTTGTTTAATACATCCTACTTATCTAATTTACCAATTCGTTTTACTATTCAACAATACGCCTTTCCTTTTGGGGGGCTTCATTCACTTAACCTATCATTTAGCGAGTATGTCTGCAGTTTTTAGTTTGTCCCTTGAATGGGAAGGATTTGAGCGCGATAAGTACGTTCACACGGTTTTAGAAGATAATTTACTTCCCAACTTTATCCAAAAGTGTCGTTGGTTTGCAGGAAAAGCCCGTACTCTCGAAGGGCTGCGTATCAAAGATGCTGTCCGGATGGAGCACAAAGAGAAAACGTTTTTCTTCCTGATTTTTGAAGCCAAATACCAAGAGGGCGAACCTGAAAATTACTTGCTTCCTGTTTCTTTTATGGCTGCAACGGAGGAAATCGCGGAAAATGCTAAAATTTCAGTTGCTAATTTAGATGACCACGACGGCTTTTTGGTAGATGCTACTTTTGACCCCGTCTTTCGGGAAGGATTATTGTCATTGGTTGGTCAGGAGCATAAAAAAAGCCAGAAAAATGGGTATTCGCTCGATTTTACGAAAGGCAAAGCATATCAAGACATCTCCGAAGTAACGTCATATTTACCTGAAATAGACTCAAGCAATACGGCTTTTATCTTTAACGATACGTATTTTTTCAAACTCTACCGAAAGCTCTTTTCCGAGATTAATCCGGAGGTAGAAATGGTTCAATA
>JBKBRQ010000382.1:0-1401 GCA_046292055.1 Spirosomataceae bacterium
TGTCCGCCGAGTTCAAGTGTCACGCGTTTGTTGTGTTCGGCTGCCAAAGCCCCAATTCGTTTACCTGTTGCTGTTCCTCCAGTAAAGGCAATTTTTGCCGTGATAGGATGTTGCACGAGGGCATCGCCAATTTCAAATCCGTAGCCTGTAATGACCTGAAAAACAGCAGGCGGGAAGCCCGCTTCCAGGAAAATCTCTGCCAAACGAAGCGTAGAAAGAGGTGTATCTTCGGATGGTTTGGCAACAACGGTACAGCCAACCGGAAGCGCTGCACCCAGTTTCATACATAAAAGAGTTATAGGATAGTTGAAGGGTGTAATTGCGACAACCACGCCGACGGGTTCACGCACAACCAAGGCTTTTTCTCCATCTAAGTTATGCAAAGGGATTTCACCTTTCAGACGAAGGGCTTCCTGCGCGTAAAAATCGAGTAAATCAGCACTTCTACTGATTTCGTGGTGGCAGCCAGCCAAAGGTCTGCCTAGTTCGCTTGATAATAAATGAGCCAGCGAGTCAATTTCTTGGCGTATGCGCCGCGTAGCTTCGTGTTGTAGCTTGACACGCTCAGCAACCGGTTTTTTTCGCCATTGCTTGAATGCCTCCGCCGAACGCGTAAGTGCATCGTTTACGTCTGCAACTGTCGCACGTGGGCACGTTCCTACGACTTCCCCGCTATAAGGATTAATGACTTGAATGGGCTCCTGCATGATGAATATATATCTGTATGTTCTGCGTGTACATTAAATCGCACCCGCTTGTAAAATTCGTTTTGAACGCACCAAATCGACTTGGGCCATAGCAATGGATTCCGGCAAATGAAGTTGTGGAATCACATCTTTTTCCAAACGATTGGCATATTGTGTAGGCGTCATCTTGAACCAATCGCAGGCTACACTGATGCCTGTAATGTCAAAACGCCAAAGTTTATCCGCATCCCGGACAATCTCGTCCTCCAGTGACTTGGAAAACGAACGAGTGTCGTGCCCGTCAATGATAGTTGTTACTTGTGCAATAAATGACTCTGAATAGCCAAGCTGCGTAAGTAGTTCTTTTGCCAAACGAACGCCCTCCGACTCATGTAAATACCGGACGTCACTCTGCATAAAATTTTCTGACTGAAATCCCTTCTTGAAAATGTCGTCTTCGTCAATGGAATACCACCCGATATCGTGTAAAATAATCGCCACTTCGGCTACTTCAGCATTCGCTTCTGGGTAGCTGGCTAGTAAACGAAGCGCGTAATCATAAGAAAGAGGAATATGCACATCGTTCTTTCGTACACGCATGTATTTTTCAGCGGCAGAAAATATTCGTTGCGCACAGCTACCTACTTGGTAGGTTTGTGCAGTAGTTTGTTCACTCATTTTTTTGGGAATTAAGAAAAAGGGTAGAGGGAAACCG
>JBKBRQ010000383.1:0-1390 GCA_046292055.1 Spirosomataceae bacterium
GTTGCCTCCATTGCCCAATATTCCCTACTGCTGCCTCCCGTAGGAGTCTGGCCCGTATCTCAGTGCCAGTGTGGGGGATTAACCTCTCAGTTCCCCTACCAATCATCGTCTTGGTGAGCCATTACCCCACCAACTAACTAATTGGACGCATGCCCATCTTATACCAATAAATCTTTAATATTTAACCGATGCCAGCTAAATATACCATCAGGTATTAATCTCCGTTTCCAAAGGCTATCCCTAAGTATAAGGTAGGTTGCATACGTGTTACGCACCCGTGCGCCACTATGTATTGCTACACCGTTCGACTTGCATGTATTAGGCCTGCCGCTAGCGTTCATCCTGAGCCAGGATCAAACTCTCCATTGTAAATTTCTTACTCTAGTTTCGTTGTCTTCTCTATGCTCTCTATCCTTAAATAAAGAATCAATAACAAAAAACAACCTGTCTATTAAAAGTTAATAATAACTCATATATTCCTATCAATATCTCAAAGAACTCTTTAACCCAGCTTCGATTAATCTCTTAATCTTACCAAATCTCGTTAGTAATTATCTTCCTAATTACTCCCTAATCTCAACCCGTTGGCGTCGTTTGGGAGTGCAAAGATGCAAGGTTTATTTCTAAATACAATGGCTCTGCAATAAAAAAAATGAACTTTTTTAAAATTTTTTTCTAAGTATTCTGTTTTTCAGTAAGTTAAATATCTAAAAAAATGAAAATATATATGTCGTTTTTTTACCCGTAAAATAACTCACAAACAGTCAATTATAATAGTTATAAAAAAGCACCGAATAATAACATTTGTGTTTTGGGTGAAATTATCAAATTATCAAAAAAGACTTAAAAAATAAATCCAAGTACCATTTCTATTGAAATAATACTTGGATAAGATAGCATTACGATAATGAAACAGGTTAATAGTTTAACAATTGTGTTATTTCATCTGTGAGTTCAAATTCTTTACCTTCCTTATTCATCCAATATTGAAATTTTTCTAATCTATTATATGGGTTATAGATGTCTCTCAATGAAAACAACATTCCCATTTGCTGTCGAGCTATTTGTGTGGGCTGACGATTTTCATCAAAGTACCATTCACTATTTCTACCTGCCTCAAACATTTCATTGATTAAATGAAGTTTGTTGTTTTCATTGAGGATTTCATAACGCCTTTCAAAATAACTCAATTCTGCTTCTTTAAAAAGTATTACCAGTCGTTTTAGTTCTTCATAGCGGCTTGCCTTCTCGGCTTCTTGTTTAATTTTTTGTTGTTTTTCCTCTACTTTCTTCTTTTTTTGTTTGGAATAGCCTTGGTGTTGCTCGAATATATTTTTTGCACTAAAATATGCCATACTTCTTACAGCAAC
The DNA here is from genome assembly GCA_046292055.1 of Spirosomataceae bacterium. GTDB lineage: Bacteria > Bacteroidota > Bacteroidia > Cytophagales > Spirosomataceae > CAYNRA01. The sequence goes on from JBKBRQ010000383.1 coordinate 1,371, forward strand.
TTTCTTATCTATTAAGGCAT
>JBKBRQ010000384.1:0-1373 GCA_046292055.1 Spirosomataceae bacterium
GTACATAGAGCCAAAGCGGCTATAACACCAACTTTTAAGTTCTATCACTTCTTCAGGTATAAGATAGGATATTCCTTTTTTTAATTCCTTTTCAAATAATTCTTTATCGAAACTGACTTTCTCCAATATCAATTTTACATATTCGAGCATCGAGTTAGCCATAATTGTATTCTGTTTGATTTGAGGTTATATTATAATGTAAATATATTAATAAAAAATTGTATTTGTCAATGATTTATTCACATATTTTTAACGTTTTTATCCGTTCTATATTGTTTGAATTACTTCCTCAATAGGAGGAACGGACTCAAAATAGGATAAAAGACCTGTTAACACTGCTTCAACCATGGAGTCAGGGCAGCTTGCTCCACACGTAAGTAGAATTTTAACAGGATTTTCCGTCTCTTTTGAAGGGATAAAAGGAGACGTAATCACGGATGTATTGGTGTGCAAATCAAAGTGATTGATTTGATTATTGGGCAATAAACAGTCCACTGATTCGATGTAAAACGTAGGGAGCTTTTCTTCGCAGAGTTCGACAAGATGTGCTGTATTCGAACTATTATATCCTCCAATAACTACCGCCAAATCTGCTTCTATTTCCAATAATCCTGCTGTGGCTTCTTGGTTGTCGTTGGTGGCATAGCAAAGTGTGTCGCGGGTATTGGCAAAATAGGGTTCTATTTGTTTTTCATCTAATTGATGTTTTTGCATCAATGTTTGCTTCAAAAAATCAGAAATAGCCTGCGTATCACTCGCCAACATAGTTGTTTGATTGACGACGCCAATGCGTTGCAGATGAGTAGTCGGATTAAATCCTTCTGAAAATTGCCCTTTGAAATCTTCAAAAAATTGGCTTTCTGTTCTCTCCCCACGTAAATATGCAGCCAATAATTTCGTCTGTTCCATGTCTTTTACAACCAAAGTGGGTGTATTGGATTGGCTATGCGAAAACGTCGCGCGTGTCTCTTCGTGGTTTGGTTTGCCGTGAACAATGACGGTATAACCTCTTTCACCAATTTGACCCGCTCTGTTCCATACTTTCTCCACAAAAGGGCAGGTTGTATTGTATGCGTATGGATTAATGCCTAGTTTACTTAATTTTTCTTCGATTTCTAAGGTTGTCCCAAAGGCAGGTACAATCACGACATCTTCCGACGATAAATCCTCCCAAGGTATCAATTGTTTACCTGAGGTATCCATTAGAAAACGGATTCCTCTGTCTTGTAAATCTTTGTTAACGAGTGGATTATGAATCATCTCGCTTAGTAAGAAAACACGTTTGTTTGGGTTTTCATCTAAGGTTTTATAGGCGATTTCTACGGCATTTTCTACTCCGTAGCAAAAACCAAAGTGGCGTGCTAAATAGATAT
>JBKBRQ010000385.1:0-1371 GCA_046292055.1 Spirosomataceae bacterium
CTGTTTTGGCATATTTTATTAGGCGTATATGTCGAATTTTTTGAATTGCCCTAACGCAATGCATCCTCTAAAAATACACATAGGAGTTCACCAGATTGTGCCCTAACACGATTATTTGTATTTTTTAATCATCCTAGTCCACCCAGATTTCGCCCCCAACGGGGCGTTATGCCTTCTCTACAATTTTAATTTCCTCCTCCGTCAATTCATACAGTTGATAAACCAATTGGTCGATTTGAGATTCTAAATCGGTGGTGTCTGCCGCTGGGTTTTGTTTTTTAAGTTCGATTATTTTATCAGCTAAAGCAACAAACTTATGTTGTTGTTTCTTGTCACAAATTTTAATTGGTAACGAACGACATTGCCCAATTTTAGCTTTTGGGAAAACGTTATCACGTTCTGAAAACTTGTTTATAAAATAGTATCCAAACAATAATGAATTTAAGAGTGCAGTAATATACTTTGTTTCGAAATCTTTGCCTATTATAAAAACATGAGCAGTATTCTTTACTGTATAATCTTCATTTGTAAACGATGCAATTAGCTTTGTTTTACTTGGAATTTCACGAATAATAATTCTCTCACCTTCAAAATACTTTGCTTCCCGTGGAGCAGCAAGCCACTCCCCATATTTCAAATAACCACCTTGCCAGTTCAATACATAATTTGAGACATCATTTCCTTGAATATGCTTTCTATATGTCTTATCTATTTTCGTTTTTGAGTTGAATACTTTCTCGACTCTGTCTTTTTCTGTTTGCGGTGGTTTACCTTTTCCTATTTCATACTCTTTTATCCCACTTGATGAGTCAGAAATTTTGTTCAATGTAATTGTGCCAATTTCAATTTTACTTAGCAAGCTTCTATTCTCAGTTGAAGTTAGAAAATCAAAATAGAAATTTTCATTTTTTAAAAAATCACTTTGTTTTACTTTGTTAGTAGCGTACACTTTGCTATAATCAGTTTGTAATACAGTAATTGTGGATTCAATTGTACTTTCTAATGTTGCTATGAGCACAACCGTATCTACGGTTGCATCAGGAAAAACACCAATTGGTGTATTGACAATAGCATTCAATTTTGCATTATCTAAAATGAATTTTCTAATTTTTGAGTTATTCAGGTTGTTTGTAATTGAGTTTGGAATAATAAATGCAAATTCACCTTTCTTCCTCAGAATACTGAAAGCCAGCTCAACGAACAAAATAAATAAGTCTGATTGGTACTCCGTAACATTAAATCGTGAAAAGAAATAGTTCTTTTCTGAAGCGTTCTTAATATCCCTAAAATTTACATACGGCGGATTCCCAATCACCACATCAAAGCCCACAAAGTCGCCGTCGTCGTTCAATACATCCGGAAATTCAAAAC
>JBKBRQ010000386.1:0-1353 GCA_046292055.1 Spirosomataceae bacterium
CGTAGATGACCAATATCCGAAGGTTGCCGGATATTCTCCATCCAGAAATTAATTAGTTTTTTATTGATTAAATCCCAGTTAATATCCTGACCAGCAGCAAGTTGCTTGCCAGATTCATTCACCATAAATGAACCATTGAGTGCTCCTGCGGAAATCCCATAAATCATATCTGGCTTAAAACCAGTTTCTAAAACCGCTTGAATGGCTCCTACCTGCCAAGCGCCTTTCAAGGAGCCTCCTCCCAATACCAATGCTTTCATGATTCGTTTGCTTTTTGAACAAAAGCAGCCCATTTGGTATGGACTGCTTTTCTTTTTATAATACCTCTTGAAATAAACGGAGTGTTCGGCTCCATGCTAATTGGGCTACTTCGGCGTTGTATCGTGCAGTTGACGTATCATTGTTGAAGGCATGTTGTGCTCCTTCGTATATGAATTGTTCGTACGAAATCTTGGCTTCTTTCAAGGCTGTTTCATACGAATCCATGCCTTTGTTCACGCCTTCGTCCAAACCAGCATAATGCAGCATAACCCTTGCCCGAATCTCTTTTACACGTGCGTTGTCTGGCTGCCGACCATAATAGGCAACAGCACAAGCGAGTTTATCTGCGTGAATGGCTAAGTTATTTGCCATTGCACCACCCCAACAAAAACCCACACAACCTACTTTTCCATTACTGACACTCAACGACTGCAAGAAACCAATGGCGTTTACAAAGTTTTGGATTGTTGTGGGCATATCTAGTTTGGGGAATAAACTTCTTGCGACGTCAGAGTCTGCGGGTGTTCCGCCAAGTGGCGAAAGACCGTCTGGTGCGAGGGCGATATATCCTGCTTTCGCTACACGTCGTGCGACATCCCGAATGTGTTCATTCAATCCCCTGTTTTCGTGAATAATAATTACTGCACCTCGTTTTTCCGTAGAATTGGGCATCACGAGATAGCCTTTCATTGTAATGTCTCCCGATGGATATGTAACTTCAGAAGCCACAAGATTGGGGTCATCAGCAGGAATAAGTGGTTGATACGACGTAGGCATCTCGATAAGTGGCAAAACCGTCAAAGCTGCCGCAATACTTCCCGTAAGTTCAACTAATCGACGCATAAATTCCTCTCTTTTGAGAGGTTTGTGCGTGTACTCATCGTATAAATCAATGATTTTTTGGTTCATCGTTTTGTTTTTTAGGTGGGTAGGGTCTCCGTTTTTGGAATGTATTTCCTTTTGCATGTACAGACGGATTAGACGGTCTTTTTGTCGAACGATATTCGGGTGCTGGCCCGAGTCCAATCTCTGCAGTTATTGACTGCTTAACCACTTCATAACCAAGCAATTGCTCAATTTTTGGCAATTTAT
>JBKBRQ010000387.1:0-1352 GCA_046292055.1 Spirosomataceae bacterium
CATTTTTTTACCAAAGATAAATTCCATCCTTACCAAGAAGAACAACGCTTTGACTGGATTCGAGGCTACCAACTGGGCGGAAAGTCCATTACTTGGGGACGTATTGCCCTGCGTATGTCTGAACTTGACTTTGAAGCCAATAAAAAGGAGGGAGTCGCCATTGATTGGCCTATTCGGTACAATGACTTAGCCCCTTGGTATGACCGTGTTGAGCGCTTCATTGGTGTAGCAGGTAGTCAGGAAGGAATCCCTCATTTACCCGATGGTATTTTTCAGCCACCCATGCCTTTGACTTGTGTGGAGTTGGATTTACAAAAGGAAATAGACAAGATACACCCGGAAGCACGGCTTATTCCGGCGCGTCAAGCACACTTGACAGCGCCTACCGAAGAACAATTGGCACTAGGAAGAGCCTCGTGCCAATACCGCAATATGTGCAGCCGTGGTTGTCCGTATGGTGCGTATTTTAGTTCACAATCGGCTACAATTCCGGCGGCGAAAAAGACAAATAATTTAACTATTCTGACGCATGCCGTTGTGAAAGAAGTAGTTTATGACGACCAAAAGCAAAAAGCGGTTGGTGTGTTGGTCGTTGATGCAGAAACAAAAGAGGAAAGAACAATAGAATCAGACCTTATTTTCTTGAATGCTTCGACCCTCGGAACAACGCAAATTCTCTTGAACTCAAAGTCTAAACGTTTTCCGAATGGGCTTGGAAATGACAGTGGGGTTTTGGGACATTATTTAATGGATCACCATTTTGGCGCAGGAGCGAAGGCCACGACAGAAAACCATGCAGACGTTGTACAGTATGGGCGGCGTCCTAATGGTTTCTATATACCTAGATACAGAAATATTGGAAAAGATAAACGGGATTATTTACGGGGATTTGGATATGAGGGGAATTCCAAACGAGCGGTACAAATGCCAGATGAAGCCACTTTTGGAATAGATTTGAAGAAGGCGCACCAAACGTTTGGTCCTTGGACAATCGATTTATCTGCTTTTGCCGAAACCCTTCCCTACGAAAACAACCGAGTGTATTTGCATCCTACGGAAAAAGACAGTTGGGGGATACCGTTGTTGGTTATTTCTGCGGATTACCAAGAGAACGAAGCAAAAATGCGCGCGGACATGAAAAACGATGCCATCGAATTTTTAGAAAATGCGGGTTTTAAAGATATTCAAGGGTATGATGAAATCCGTGGATTTGGGCGTTGTATTCATGAGATGGGCACGGCACGTATGGGACATTCACCGGAAACGTCTGTTTTGAATAAGCACAATCAAGTATGGGGAGTGCCGAATGTATTTGTCACGGATGGTGCTTGCATGACATCTTCTTCGTGCGT
>JBKBRQ010000038.1:0-16484 GCA_046292055.1 Spirosomataceae bacterium
CAGAAAAAGAACGGATTGAAATTGCCTTGGAAGACATGCAAAATGATGGAATTTTAGAGCAATTCAATGGATTTGTCCGAGTGACAGAAATTGGAAAGCCATTTTTACGCAATATTTGCATGGTTTTTGACCCTTCGTTACATCAAAATACAAAAACAGAAAGGCTTTTCTCTGCTACAATTTAAACCAAAATGTTCACAAAAAAGCCTTCGTAAAGAAGGCTTTTTTGTGAACATTCATTTCTCATTTTCCGATTTTTACACCGAGTCCAAAATGGAAATACACTTCTTTTTCGTAATAAGTGATACCCACTTTTGCAATTCCTTTTTGTAAGACATTGGCAACGATACCCGCTTCGCCAATAAATTTGGTTAATTGTGTTTCTGTATACTTCAACCAGACAGTTCTTTTATAATTCCCACTTCCAAATTCATATTCATCCGACTCGTAATAAAGTGCTTCATTTAAGACACCACCACCCACGTATGCTGAAACTGGGTTATAAATTTTAAAATTGAAACCCATCAAAATTCCCATATTATTGTACTGCACATCACCGGTTAAACGTGACTCTGTGAGTGTGCTTGTGTATCCATCTTCATCAATAGTGTATAAAATCCCACCCCGCCCGAACATATCTTTTGTAACCCTTACCTTGTAATAAAAACCTCCGCCTGCTTTGGTAAATGAGCCAATTCCAAATCCAATTTGACTTAAATTATCACGCTCAAAACTAAGATAAGTCATACTTTTCGGCGCAAAACTTATTTTTCGATTCGCACTCTTAATACGTTGCTCAACAAATAAACGAGAAGACGAAGAAGGGAATTTGTCCACAAGGGTTTGGTAAGACGCAATGGCAGACGACCAATTTTTTTGCAGAAAATAGGTATTTCCAGCTTCTAAATAGACCTTTTCAATGATATTTTGTACATCCAAGGCGTACTTTCCTGTAGGGAAACTAGCTAAATAACGTTCGTAAGCAGCCACTGTATTTGTAGATTGAGCCAGTTTGAAAGCTTCTTCCTCTTTTATTTCACCAACTTTTTGGCGTGCCTCTTTCACATAAATACCTGATGGATAATTACTTAAATATTCTTGAAAGGCAACTATACTATTGCTTTTTCTAGCCTTTTCGATACTACCTTCCTCGAATGCAGCAAGTCTTGTTCGTGCGTCATTAGCAAGAGTAGAAAAGGGATTTAGCGTAATAAATTCTGTGTAACCAGAAATCGTATTGAGTAACTTCGCTTTTGCCCACTGTACTTCGACTCTATATTTTCCATAAGGGTATGTATTCAAATATACATCACATTCTTTCATAGATGCTTGATTGCTTATTTGGGCATAACTCGCTTCTTCTAAGCGAATGACTGCATCTACCCGGAACTCTAACCGCTGCAATTCATTCCTAACAGAGGTTTGGGTCTCTGACAAACCGGAGGTAGGTAATGTTTTATAAAAATTAGTAATTGTATTTCTTGCCTCATGCCAATTTCCTTTGTTCATGAAACGCTCCACTTGGTATACAACAGACGTAACTTCTTGAGCATTTAACCTAAAGAAAGTAGACGCCACACATAATACAAGAATGAAAATAAATTTTTTTCTCATATAATCACTTTTTAGTGCTTGAATTTATCTGTTTTTTTAATCTGCTGAAAATTAGAAAATCACTGCATGTAATCCGAAGGTTGTAGGGAGCAAAAGAAACGATAGTATCCTTTGCTGAATTCCTGTTACTTTTCACTTAGTTACGTTGGACAATTCATCTTTTCACGAATCAAATCAAACAAAAATAAAACTAATTCACGACGTAAGCGAAAAAAAGAAGAAAATACTCCAAAAGGGGTAACTATGTGTCCATCTTTTCACTAAAAAATAGCATAATCTACACGAAAAGAATGGGCTTTACTTATTCGGAAAATTCACTTTCAGCCTTTTTTTCGCATCGAATATTTTGATAAAATGATGCGAATATTAGAGAAACAAAAAATCGGTTTCTGTACTCATTTACAGAAACCGACTTTTAATACTTTACAGAAATAGTACTTATTTGCCAAAAAAACCACCTAATAAGTCTCCTAAACCACCTTTTTCGGCTATTCCTTTTACATCCTTCATATCTAATTTACCATCAGAAAAAATAGAACCAATTTGCCCCATAATCGAACTGATATCCGTGTTTCCAGCTAAATTTTTTACAACAGATTCAATGGAAACGCTGCTATCGTTGGGGTCTGCCACTTTTGAGGATAAGAGGCTCATGACAGTCGGTACAAGTGATTCGACCACGCTTTGTGCAGCAGTTGGACTGATGTTAAGGGTTTGTGTAAGCGTAGGTGCAATTTTTTCAATCATTGAACTGATTAATGGATTTGTAGAACTGATATTCGATGCATTACTACCTAATAAGCCGGCAATCTGCTGAATACCTTCTACTGAACCCGCTTTTTGAGTTAATTCTTGCACCAAATTACCCGACAGCAACTCAACCGTTTGCGTATTCAATGCATTCGGAATTGCAGGATTTTCGACTACTACTTTTTGACTTACTTGCTGAACAAGCTGTTGAAGGACTTCTATCATCGGTACTATTTTTTATTGGACTAATTAGACACAAGCTACAAATAATTTTTTATTCTTTTAGTTAATTTACTCTTTTTCCTTTTGCGAATCTTTTTGCAAAACACTAGTAAAAAAAGCCTGAAACCATCTAGGGTCTCAGGCTTCAGAATATACTACCCTGATTATTATAGATATTGATTAATCAATGTCTCAAAATATTCTTGTTTTCCACTGATTTGAGCAGGCTCTCCTACTTCTTTTGCAATGCGTGCCAAATCATCTAATGAAAGCGCTCCTTGAGTAAACTGAGCACCCAAACCACTATCAAAACTGCTGTATCTCTGTTCTCTCATTTTTTTATAAGGTGATTTTTCAAGCATCTCATTAGCCACCAACAAAGCACGAGCGAAAGCATCCATTCCACCGATATGTGCAATGAAAATATCCTCTAAGTCTGTCGAATTACGACGTGTTTTTGCATCGAAATTAATTCCACCCGTTGTAAAGCCATCATTTTCCAAAATAATCAACATGGCTTCCGTCAATTCGTACAAATCAACAGGGAATTGGTCTGTGTCCCAACCATTTTGGTAATCTCCCCGATTGGCATCGATACTTCCAAGCATTCCTGCATCCACTGCCATCTGCAATTCATGTGCGAACGTATGCCCTGCCAAGGTTGCGTGATTTACTTCCAAATTCAATTGAAAATCGTTCTCTAAACCATGCTGACGCAAAAATCCAATGACTGTTTGTGCGTCGTAATCATACTGATGTTTCGAAGGTTCACACGGCTTTGGTTCAATGTAAAATTTACCCGTAAATCCATTCTGACGTCCATAATCTTTGGCCATTGTCAAGAAACGACCCATGTTATCTAATTCTTTTTTGGTCTGCGTATTGAGCAAAGACATGTATCCTTCTCTTCCACCCCAAAAAACATATCCTTCACCGCCTAACTCGACCGTCGCATCGATACAGTTTTTTACCTGCAATCCTGCATGTGCAACTACTTCAAAATTAGGATTTGTTGATGCCCCATTCATGTAGCGTGGATTCGAGAATAAATTTGCCGTACCCCACAAAAGTTGCACACCCGATGCTTTTTGTTTCTCTTTGGCGTAATCTACCATCTTTCTAAGATTGGACTCATATTCATGGAGTGAATTTCCTTCTGGGGACATATCCACGTCATGAAAACACCAAAAACCTGTTCCTAACTTTGTAAAAAACTCAAATGCAGCATCCATTTTTTCATGCGCAGCACCAAGAGGATCTGTTGAAATATCCCAAGGGAATTGCTTTGTACCTGGCCCAAATGGGTCGCCGCCTGTTCCACAGAATGTATGCCAATAAGCTACTGCAAAACGTAAATGTTCACGCATGGTTTTACCTGCCACAACGCGATCTGCGTCATAAAACTTAAAAGCAAGCGGGTTGTCAGACGTACGTCCTTCATACGCAACAGGCCCTGATAAGAATGGGAAATACGTTTTGTCTCCGAGAGTTACTTGAATCTTGTTCATTAAATATTGGTTCGGTTAAATTTCGTTTCAATTTTCAGAAAAAAGAGAGACATGATACACGCTCATGCCCTCTTTTTAGGTCTATAGAATAAATGATAGGTTATTAAGTGTCAAAACTACATTTAAAATAATTAAAATGCAATAGCACATTCTAAAAATCTAATTAATAGCAAAAAAAATCCCGAGAATTCAAGTGAATTTCTCGGGATTATGAATCTAACGAACCAAACTACATTATATAGAACGCTTAATCTGCTACAACTAGTGTATCTACTTTCTTCTTTGTGAACTTTGCTTTTGCTCTTTCATTCAGATAATACAAGCAAGGGACAATCACTAGTGTCAAAATAGTCGAGAATAATAGCCCAAAAATGATTGTCCAGGCCAAAATATTCCAGAAAACAGCACTATCTCCCCCTATATTGACAGACCATTCTAAGTTTACAAGTAAAGCAGAGAAGTCAAATGCCAAACCAATCGCAAGCGGAATCATTCCAAGGATAGCAGAAGACGCCGTTAGTAGAACAGGAGTCAAACGGGCAGAACCACCCTCAATGATAGCTTGTCTCATCGGTACTCCTTTATCAATGAGTGTATCAATGAATTCAATTAAAAGAATCCCGTTTTTCACAACAATACCAGCCAAAGCAATGATACCGACCCCAGACATAATTACGGAGAATGTCATATCAAATGCCATAAATCCAAGTAAAACACCGATTAGACTAAGCACAATCGTTACGTAAATAATTAACGGTTTTACCAATGAATTGAACTGAACGGTCAGAATCAAAAAGATAAGAATAAGGGCAATTCCGAAAGCTCCACCCAAGAAACTCATGGCTTCTGCTTGTTCTTCTTGCTCTCCACCTTGGCGAATACTATAACCGGCAGGCAGTTCAATTTCCGAAACTGTTGTTAAAATTTGCTTATTGACTTCCGTCGGGTTAAATGGCTCCACGACATCTGAGCTCAAAGTGACGATACGTTCGTTGTCTTTGCGATTAATTTGGCTGTACGTCGTAGAGTACGAAATATCTGCGACCGACGAAAGCGGAACGCTTCTTAAAATACCACCCATGTTCATATCTCGGTACGTGATATTCATGGAGAATAATTTCTCGATACTTGCTCTGTCAGCTTCTTTCAATCTAAGTTGGATAGGATACTCGTCCTCCGCATCTCTAAATTTGGAAATTTCTTGTCCGAATAACCCTGTACGAAGCGCCATAGCAATCTGAGAGGTAGCAATTCCTTCACGCGAGGCTTTTTCTCTATCAATATTGACAACAATTTCCGGTTTATTTGTTACCAAATCCGACTTGAGTTCATCAATTCCTTGGATTCCAGAATTAGCGATTTTTTCTCTTATTTCTTTTTCAAGTGTGATTAATCTATCGAAATCTTCCCCGACGATTTCAATGGTAATTGGCTTTCCGGTTGGTGGGCCGTTTCTTTCTCTTTCTACGGAGATTTCAGCGCCAGGAATTCCTTTCACGCGCTCTCTAATTTTATCCAAGATGTCCTGAGACGATACACTTCCGCGGTGTTCTTTGCTCACAAAAGCAACAGTCACCTTCGATTTATGTGGTGTCGCCGAACGGTCTGGGTTCATCGGATCGCCTGCGTTTTTCCCTACATTTGAAATGACTGAATTCACAGCAGTCGTCGCATTGTTCGTTTGTAGAACTTCAAAGACACGTTTTTCAATTTCTCTTGTTACCGCATCTGTTTTGCGTGCATCTGTTCCGACGGGTAGAACATTGTAGATATAGACGTAGTCCGGGTCCCCACTTGGGAAGAAAATCACTTTCGGTTTTACAATCCCCATGGCGATAAACGTCAGAATCAATAAAACAAACATCGAAAGAACAGCATACACGGGTCTCCATCCTGTAATTACCCAAGCGATGAGCTTTTGATAGCCAGACTTCATTTTGGGCAAAATAGACTCTTGGAATGGCGTAATTATCTTCGGTGTCAAGATGAAATGGTTAAACACATATAAAATTCCGAAGAACACAAGCAAATTAGCTAACCCTAGAAAAGCATCACTTGCTGAAACAATAGCAATTAAGTAAGAAACCGCAGCCAATGAACCCAGAATGATAACTGGTTTTTTTAGCGGTGCAAATCCACTTTTCACATCTCTGTCTTCCTCTTCCCGTTTCATAAATGTAATCGCGAAGATAGGATTCATGAGATACGAAACAATGAGTGAGGCGGTAAGCGTAAATATGAGAGTAAATGGTAGATACTTCATAAATTCACCGACAATACCAGGCCAAAATAGAAGTGGGAAGAAAGGGGCAATGGTTGTCAAAGTTCCAGAAAGTACGGGAACAAACACTTGCGAAGCCGCCATTTTCACAGATTCTGTAATCGTCAAATGTTTGTATTGGTTGAAAATCCTGTGGGAATTTTCAATTACAACGATGGCGTCATCCACCACAATTCCAAGACCTAAAAGAAAGGCAAACAATACGATGGTATTGATGGTAAAGCCCATGAGTAGCAACGGGAAGAAAGCGAGCAGAGCGGATAATGGCACCGATAAACCCACAAAAATAGCATCACGTACACCCATGAAGAACATAAGTACAAGTACCACGAAAATAAAGCCCATCACAACCGTATTAATAAGGTCATTTAGGTCCGCTTTTGTTCTTTCAGATTGGTCAGCAGTGATACGAATATCTAGCCCTTCGGGAGCGGTTTTGGCTTCGTATTCTTCTAAGATCTTTTCGATTTTCTCGGAAGCAATCACCAAGTTTTCTCCTCCTCTTTTGATGACGTTCAATGTAACGACAGATTTATTATCCAAACGGGCAAAATCTTGTCTTTCTGCGTTTGAATCCACGATGTCAGCGATTTCAGAAAGGCGAACCGTAGCCCCTTGACCCGACCGAATAATCACATTCTGAATTTGTTCAATCGACTTAAATTCACCTTTTACACGGAGCGTTCTTCGGATATTATCCACGTTGAGGTCTCCCCCTGAGATATTCACGTTTTCCCCTTGAATAGCAGACTGAACCTCGTAAAAAGTAACGCCATAGGCTTTCATTTTAGCTAAATCCATATTGATTTGGATTTCTCTGTCTAAGGCACCTACAATATCCACGCGCGTAATTTCAGGCATGGCTTCAATTTTATCTTGTATAATTTCCGCGTATTTTTTCAATTTGTCCAAAGGGAAATCTCCAGCTAAATTGATGTTCATGATCGGAAATTCGGAGAAATTGACCTCAAGAGCTGTCGGGTCTTGCGTCAAGTCGGTGGGTAAATCTCTACGTGCTCTATCGATGGCACTTTTCACCCGTTCTTTGGCTTCTTGCACATCGACATTCGTTTGGAATTCGACCAAGATAACCGAAACGTCTTGCAGTGCATTTGATTTAATTCGTTTAACCCCTTTTTCTGCTTTTAGTTGTTTTTCAAGTGGTTTATTAATCAAGTTCTCGATATCTGATGGAGCAGTACCTGCGTAAACCGTATTCACATATACTTGAGGTACGACAATTTCTGGAAACTGCTCTTTGGGTAATCCATTGAATATGAAATATCCAGCGATAGTTACAAGTACAATTAACAAATAAACGGTTGTTTTATTCTTGGCTAATCCGCCAATCATATTATATATAAACCCTTTACTGTAAACTTCCTCTTCGGGTTGGTTATGATTTTCTTGCATTGATTTATTCGTCTAATGTTTTACTCAAAAAGAAACAACTTGGCCGTCTACTAACTCTTGGTATCCTTCTGAAATCAGTAAGTCACCTGCTGTAAGACCTGTCAAAACCTCTACTTTGCCATCGTAGCTTAATCCGGTTGAGATTACGCGTTGTTTTGCTACAAATTGATTACCCTCTTTGACTGCCACGTAAACAACAGTTCCTTGTTCTGTACGTTGTACGATGTTTTGAGGAATGGCGATAACACCCGCGCGTGACTGGTCATTTATTTTAAGTTCTGCTGTTAAATTAGGTTTTAGTTGTCTATCTACAGAACTTAATTGCGCCTCAACAGGGAAGGTTCTAGAAGCTGGATTGATAGTTTGACCTACAAATGTCAAACGCGCAGTCATTTCTCTGTTCAAGTCAGGGAAACGAATTTGTACTACATCTCCTTTAGCAATAGTACCTGCATACGTATCAGGAACACTCGCTACGACTTTCAAATTAGCACTATTCACGATACGAACAATACCGATTCCTGGTGCAGCCATTTCACCGGATTTCATGCGTACCTCATCAATTTGGCCAGAAATAGGTGCAAGCACAACATTCATCGCATCTTGTGACTTCAACGTAGAGAGACGTTTTTCAATCGATTCAACTTGCGCTTTTGCTTGGATATACTGTACTTCCGTACCAATTTTTTGATCCCAAAGTGCCTTTTGTCTTTCAAAAAGCGTTTTGGCTGTTTCCAATTGAATCATAATTTCCTGGATAGAATTACGCATCACGGTATTGTCAATGGTTGCAATACGTTGGCCTTTGGTTACCATATCGCCTTCTTTTACATAAAGAGCAGTAATAGCACCCCCCATTTGTGGGCTAACCAAGACATTGTTTACAGCGTCTAACCGACCTGTCGCTTCTACGAAGTGGTCGAATTGTTGTGCAACAATCGGCATCGTTGAAACAGACTTAATCTTGACTGATTTATTCGGCTCCGCTTTTTCGATTTCTGCTTGGAGCGTTTTGATAGTTGCTAAAATTTCAGCTTGTTGACTTTGTAAAGCGACTAATTTCGCTTTTTTCCCGTCTAACGAATTATCCTCTTTATCACCACAAGCAACAACGGTGAGCATGAGTCCAGCAAAAGCAATTATTGATAAAAATTTCATTGGTATTATTAATTTACGGTACGATTTCTTTGAAATGGATTAATTAAAGTTCAGTTTACCTTGTGCCTTGTCTAAGTCAATTTTAGCAATTAAAATATCATAGAGTGCAGCAAAATAATTCGTTTGTGCTTGCTTTAGGTCGTTTTCAGCATTGGTAATTTCCAAATTAGACCCAATACCTTGTTGAAACTTAAGCTGTGCAACACGCACAACCTCGTTGGCTAATTCCATATTTCTACGTTGAATTTCAAGGCCCTCCAATCCATTTTGCATATTGGCAAATGCTTGGTTGTTTTGAAGTTCGAAAGAATTTTTGGTTAATTTCATCGCATTATCCAACTTAATCAAGCTGAGTTGCTGGCGTTGGATTTGCACTTTCTTCATACCACTATCATAAATCGGAATATTTACTCCAATTGACAGAGCTGACGAACCGAACCATCTTTCAAACGGATTGAAAACCGTATTACTGTGTCCAGCACCGAAACTTCCTGTGAAGAAAACAGAAGGTAAATACGCTTTTTGGTACCGCTCGATATTCAGATTGGTTAATTGGCGCTGTGTTTCCAATTGCTGATATTCCACCCGATTTTCAGGACGAACTTCTTCGTAACGAAGCGTCGCCAACGCCTTGACAGATGATTCTTCCAATTTATCTTTTAAGAAAATAGGACGTGTTCTGTCATAAGACATTTGAAATTTGAGCAACTGATACGATAATTCAACGAGATTCGCCACTTTGCGGCGTTCTGTCAAGAGGTTATTCCGTTGTACTTCCAATCGGCTGATGTCAATTGCTTCTACAAAACCTTGTTTAAAAAAAGCTTTGGTATTATGAATGATAGAGTCTAAGCGCCCGATATTCAAATCTAGAATTTTCATTCGTTCTTCTGCTACAAGCACAGAATAGTATGCTTTGCTCACATTTTCAGCGATATCTACTTTAGCTTTGGCAAGTCCTTGGTTAGCTAGTTGGCGATACGTATCTGCTGCCCGAAGACCAACAAGCCACGTGGCGTCGAAAATCAACTGATTTACGCCGATTCCAGCTTGACCACCCCAAGGCACCCCAAACTTAAATTTAACGACTTCGCCTTCTGGCGCGGTAGGGTCAAAGTTACTTGCAGCAATAAGCTGAGTAGGAACAATGACATTGGCCGTGTATTGAAATTGGCCATTAATTTGGGGTAAACCAGTTACTTTAATTTCTTTGATTTGTAACTCGGCATCTTGAATATCCGCAAGCGCATTGGAGACCGTCGGACTTCCTTTCAAGGCATAAGATATGGCTTCAGGAAGAGTAAAGGACTCTTGTGCAGAGACCTGACCAGTCAAGAAAGCCAAACTAGCTAAGAGTGCAAGGTAAATTCTCATCTTTGATTGATTATGTATAAATTTGGATAGAACGCGTTAAAAATAAATTAATGAAGAGTTAATTCTTCGTAAACAGAAAGCCCTAGTGGAGTCAAAATTCCTTTTAAAAAATGATCAATAAATTGGAGTTGGACATCTACGAGATTAAATGTATTAGACGGAAAAATCTCTGGGTCAAAGGCCATCTCTACGCATTCAATGCGAAGACGAGCGAGAATTTCAGGTATTATATCGTTTCTGTAATAGCCTAACTCAATTCCTTTTTGTAGATTACGGATAACAACTTCTCGAAAAAACTCTTTGTGTTGTTTGTACAAGTTCCAACCTTCTGGATGGTATTTTTTGAGATCAAAGAAAATAATGGGGTTTACCTCAGAAGACAAATCACGGAGAAGCTTCATACTTACGATGATTTCCTCAATAGGATTCATTGATGTCTTGTGTAATTCAGAGACCATTTCCCTTTCCTTTGCCAATCGGGCACTTGTTACCTCTCGAACGATAGTATTTTTATCTACAAAATGAATGTAAATTGTCTTCTTGGAGATTCCCAACTCTTTGGCAATATCATCCATGGTTACACTCCGGACACCGTAGCGCATGAACAATATTTCGGCTGCTGATATGATTCTTTCTTTTACTTCCACGACCAAAAAACTTTGGAAACTATTAAAAGGTTCAAAGTTTTCTTATATTTTTTCTAGCTTATTGATTGACACAGACATCAACACCTCATTCAATACCCAATACAATTAAAACACAAATGTTTAATAATCAGTATATTATAATAAATTTTATCTAAAACAGAAAATCAATAATATTAATTATACAATGAATAAATTGCACTATTTTAACAAAACAAGCAGATAAAATAAATTTAAAAAAAGTGCTGCAAGGACATTTAGTCGCATGGTATTTGTAAAATTAGCTTTCGATGTGTCTTTCCAGACGAGCCAAAACCAATACAAAAAGAAAGCAGTTGTAGGTGTTAAAAATAGAAACCAGAGTAGGAAAGTTACTTGGTCAAAATAAATGAAGTAACCCAATGTAGATAGCCCAAAAAAGAAAGCAGTGAAGAGGAAAGTACCGCGAATGCCTAACAGAATACTCAAGGTTTGGTCACCTCTTTCGCTGTCTTCTTTGTGTTGATATACTTGCGTAATAGGATAAATAGCCCATAAAATTCCGGAAGAAAGCAAAGCAGGAAAAGCAAAAACTTGAATGAGTTGCTTATAATCAATCAATTCTAACGTAAAAATTGTTACTAAAAAAACATACGCACCTTGAAAAAAGCCGACAATCAACCAACTTAAAAAAGGAAATCGTTTCAGCCGAATGGGATATGCGCTGTACGCTCTAGATAGTAAAATATACCCTAAAATGAGACATGAAGCTGTTAAATCATAAAGTAAAAGAGACAGTAAAAGAGAAAAAATATCCATTCCTGTAGCGACAAGATATAACTTACGATCAACTTTCGGAGGCGTTTTGAGCCCACCGATGGGTGACTCATCTTTGTCAAAGTAGCTATTGAACGCATTTGAGGCAGGATAAACCAAGAAATGCCAAATAAAAAAAAGCCCCCACGCTTCATTCGTCCAACCACCAGGTAGAACCGAAATCGCAAAAAGAAAAACAGGCAATAGAAGCAAGGAAAAAGGCAAACGCAAGTGTATGAAAATCTCTTTGGGTGTCATGTAAACAGAAGAACAAATAAAAAATGGACTACAATAAGTAGGAAGTTAGACAAAAATAGCCAAACTATACCCTTGATTTTGTTACTTTGTAAAAAAAACTACTTCCATCGTGAAACTTTGGCAAAAAGACAATGCACCCGTTACTTCGGAAAAAATCGAGCGATTTACCGTCGGGCGCGACAGAGAATTAGACATTCACTTAGCTCCTTTTGATGTGCTAGGCTCTATGGCACATGCGATTATGTTGCAATCTATTGGTTTGTTGACCGCCGACGAAACCAATGCACTTCTCGCTGAATGCCAACTCATTTATCAATCTATCACAGAAAAAAAAGATTTTGAAATCTTACCGGGTATTGAAGACGTGCATTCGCAAGTCGAATGGCAATTGACTCAAAAACTGGGCGAAACTGGAAAAAAAATCCACAGTGGCAGGTCTCGAAATGACCAAGTTTTGGTTGATTTGAAGATGTTTAATCGCCACAAAATTCAAGAAGTTGTCGATCAAGTTCAACTCCTTTTCACTTTACTACAAGCAAAAAGTGAGCAGCATAAGGGAGATTTATTGCCTGGTTATACGCACTTACAAATTGCTATGCCCTCCTCTTTTGGGTTGTGGTTTGGCGCGTATGCTGAATCTTTGGTTGATGACCTCCTTATTTTGCAAGGAGTCTACAAAGTAGTGAACAAAAATCCACTAGGTTCAGGTGCTGGATATGGTTCCTCTTTTCCGTTGAACAGAAAACTTACGACACAACTACTTGGTTTTGACACTCTTAACTACAATGTAGTTTACGCACAAATGACACGGGGGAAAACCGAATATTTGGTAACAACGGCTCTCACTTCTCTAGCAAATACGCTCAGCCGCTTGGCTATGGATGTATGTTTATACAATAGTCAAAATTTTGGTTTCCTGCTTTTACCTCCAGAAATGACGACGGGTTCGAGTATCATGCCACACAAAAAGAATCCAGATGTGGCTGAATTATTACGGGCAAAAACGAATAAATTAAAAGCCCTACCTATGGAGATTGCCTTCATTATGAGCAACTTACCTTCTGGCTACCACCGGGATATGCAGCTTGTCAAGGAAATTCTCATGCCTGCTTTTGATGAAATCTTGGAATGTCTTGAAATCACCACCTTCATGATTACGCACATTCAAGTAAAGCAAGACTTACTGGCTTCTTCGACCTACGATTTGCTATTTAGCGTCGAAAACGTCAATGCCTTGGTTGGGCAAGGAGTTCCTTTTCGGGATGCCTATAAAACAGTTGGCCACGCCATAGAAGCAGGTGAATTTGTGCCTAATAGAGATTTAGCACATACTTTGGAAGGCAGCATCGGGAATTTAGAAACAGAAGCAATCGCAAAACAAATGCAAGAAGTTATAGCAGGTTTTCAGTTTGAAAAAGTGCAACAAGCTTACGAAAACCTCTTGAATTATCCACGCATTTAATATGGAAAAGGAGGCTTTCTAGTAAAAGCCTCCTTTTTGTTTTAATTCAATTTTGCTCCTTTGGGTAAGAAAAAGAAGCGGGAAGATTGCGATAAATAGGATGCGCCATAGTAGACTTCACGCGTGATGTTTTTCCCTTTCCATTGATACGAAATCTTTGTTTGTGTCGGTTGCAAAGGAATAAAACGACCTGAAAGTGAAGTCTCGAAGAGCTTGGCTGGCGCACTATTTTGTCCAACAATAATTTTTATTTTTTCTTGTGCTCCTTTCAGAAACACGAGAGACTTTGCGTCTTTTTCAGCTAAAAATCCTGTTTTCTTTTGAATAGAGAAGTTACCTTTTCCATCGCCCAGAGCTAAAAATCCGTTAGCTGCATCGTAGCGTCCTACGAGCAATTCATTACTAAAGTTATTTCCTACCGCCAGAAAATCTAGTTGACCATCTTGGTTGAAATCTTCGATGACTATACCATTCATGGGTGCAAATTGAGCTTCGATGGGCAAAGAATGCGCTTCAAATTTTCCTTTCCCTTTGTTTTCAAGATAAATAGATGCTGTGAAATTCAACGTATGCTCTGTTGCTTTCTTTTTCTCTTCTTTTGTCAAAAAAGTATCAAACGTAGCTTTGGTATATTCTTGGAACGTTGTAAACCGCATTCGCAAACCATTGTATTGCTTGCTAATGTCCTCTTTTCCATTCAAAGGGACAAGAATTTTGGACTTATTCACTTCTGATTCAGGAAGATAAATAAAAGGAAATACGTCATAATTTCCATTTTGGTCAAAGTCTCCCGACAGCACTTTGGCGGGGTATTTTTCACTTCCTTGAAAAAGCCCATTCTTACCTACATTTCCGACGATGTAATCTATATCTCCATCTCCATCAAAATCACCGCCATTAATGGAATTCCAAAGTCCCAACTGTTTTTGGACACCTGAGTTAGCTAATTTTTCTAATTTACCTTTCTCATTTCTCAGGAACGTAATGGGCATGTATTCTCCGACCAATATTAAATCTGGTACTCCATTGCTATCAAAGTCTGTCCAAATCGCATCTGTCACCAAACCAATGTTGGATAAAATAGGCGCTTGCGAAGCGGTTACATCAGTAAATTTAATTTCTCCTTTTTTGGAATCATTGCGAAGTAAAAAAGAAGAAGCTGCTTTGGGGTATTCGGTGGGTACATTTCTACCAGCAACAAATAAATCTAAATCACCATCTCCGTCAAAATCCACGGCTCGGACACACGAACCCGCAATTGTTTCTTTGGGTAACGCGAGTGGTACGAGTTCAAATTCCCCGTTACCTTTGTTTTTATAGAATCTATCTTGAAACGAGACAGCACTTGGAAAATCTTCATTTCCGCCACTGACAACATATAAATCTAACCATCCATCTCCGTCTGCATCAAATAAAAGAGAACCAATATCTTCGGATACTTTTTGCGCAGAATCCAACTTAGGAAACGCTGAGGGCTGGTATTCAAACTGCCCTGCTGCATTTTGGAAGAAAATTTGTCCATTTTTATACTTACTTCCGCCCACAAATAAATCGTCAAAACCATCTTTATTTATGTCTCCTACCGCAAGACTTGGGCCTTGTTTTGAGAGCAAATGAGGCATTAAATTTTGCACATTGAAATCATAAAATCTTGATTCTTCGTGCATCAGGTTAAAGTTTTCCTTCTGTTCTGTAAATAGGGGCCTAGATTCTTCCAACATAGACATCTGCGGAAGAGTAGCCTCTTCGATTCGGACGTTCAGAGTTGTGTTTAGAGTAGGATTTTCAAGGACTTCCATCTTTCCGTTTGGCCAAATGACACGCATTTCTGTGATTTTCCCTTCTCCAATACCCAAATGTGCAATGGGTTCTACAGATGACTTATATCCTCGATAAGGAGTGAATTCATGAAAAAGAATTTCACCATTCTCTTTTTTTGCCTCTAAAATTACGCCTAAACCATACGGATTTTGTTTTTCACCCTTGAATTTTACGCGTAAATACTGCTGTGTAACTTCTTTATTATCCGAATTAATCGTGTTGTTCTGATAAATAAACGCGGGGTCATTTGTGTTATTTACAACATAATCCAAATCACCATCATTATCCAAATCACCGTAAGCGGCACCACTTGAAAACGAAGGAATCTGCAAACCCCATTCTTCTGTCACGTCTTCAAAATAGAATTTACCCGTATTTTTGAACGCATAATTACTGATTTTTACTTCTGGAATTTGCGTTAGCAAATAATCAATGCCAGCAATTCTTTCTGAATTTGCCCGGTACTGCATGAAATCTTTGTCTGTAATATCTTTAGGAAAGCCGTTGGTGATTAATAAATCTCGGTACCCATCATGGTCAAAATCTGCGACAGAGGGCGTCCAACTCCAATCAGTTTCAGCGACATTTGCTAACAAACTAATTTCTTGAAAATGACCGTTCAATCCAGAGTTTATCTGGAGTGTGTTACGCATATACTGATGTATATAACTATACCTATCAGATAAAATGTATAAACTAATATTGGTAGATGGAACAAACATTTTTTTGCGCAAATTATCTCTTGGCGACATATCGAGAGCGATGATATCTGCGAATCCATCATTATTAATATCAACGACATCATTTCCCATGGCCGAGTTGGAGGTATGCTTAAAATACTTGGCGGCTTCATTCCGAAATGTTCCATCTTGGTTATTGATATACAGCAGGTCATCGGCAGCAAAATCATTGGTTATATATATATCTTTCCAGCCGTCGCGGTTAATATCACAGATATTAATCCCAAGTCCAAAACCTTCGATTGTAATACCCGCTTCTTTTGAAACATTGGTAAATACGGGATGTCCTAATTTTTCATCCCATTCATTTTTATACAATCTATCTGTATTTGGGTAAGAGCCGTCTGTGACTTTTTCGCGAATGAGATTAGGCGATTGATCGATAACATCTGTTAAAACATATAAATCCAAGTCTCCATCGTTATCGTAATCAAAGAAGGCGGC
>JBKBRQ010000388.1:0-1349 GCA_046292055.1 Spirosomataceae bacterium
GTACAAGAAACATCGTATCGTGATGGAGCTGCATCAACATCTTATGCAGCTGTTGACACGATTGAAACTTTTTTACCTCTGTTGAGTAACCCGAAAACATTGGTAATTGGGTTAGGTGAAATTGGTGAGGATGTTTGTAAAACACTTTCTGAAAAAGGGTACAAGCAGATTACGATTACCAATAGATCAAGAGAAAAGTCAGAATTAGCCGCTGCAAAATATGGCTTTACCGTCGCTGACTATGCGCATGTAGAAGAGGAGATTCTATCGGCAGATATTATTATTTCATCCATACGCAGAGATGAACCATTAATTACGGCAGAGCTACTCAAGCATCGTCCGTTAGGAGGTGTTCAATATTTGATAGATTTGTCGGTTCCTCGAAGCATTGCATTAGACGTAGAACAAGTGGCTGGAACGGTTTTATATGATCTAGATGAAATTCAGAAAAGGGCAAATGAGGCGTTAGAAAAAAGGTATGCGGCTATTCCAGAGGTACACAAAATCATTGATGAAGCACTTATGGAATTCAATGATTGGTCTCGTGAAATGATTGTATCGCCTACGATTCACAAGTTGAAAAACGCGTTAGAACAAATTCGAAAAGAAGAAATGGCGCGGTACATGAAGACCTTGAGCGAATCGGAACTACAAAAAGTAGAGAAAATTACGAGTAGCATGATGCAAAAAATTATCAAGTTACCTGTTCTACAACTGAAAGCAGCATGCAAAAGGGGAGAAGCAGAAACACTCATTGATGTTTTGAACGACTTGTTCAATTTGGAGCAGCAACCAGACGTGATTAAACACTAAACTACTTTCTAGGACAATAAGTAAAGGGCTACCTCAGGGTAGCCCTTTTTTTTGCGAAAATTCGCTTTTGATACTATAGTCATAAGTCATGGTACTTTTTTAATATTCGTATAAATATTCTAATAATTTGTATGAATAATTTGTAAGGAAAAAATATAAAACATACTTTTATGGCGACAAATGTCTATACAAGATATATGTGTAGATTATTGTGTTATTCTAACTATTTATTTATCATAACCTAATACGAAATGAAAAAAATCTACTTCGTCCCTATTCGGGGGGTGTTAGCGTTTGCGTTGTTATGGATATTATCTGTTACAGCCTACGCCCAGAAATCAGTCAGCGGTACAGTTTCAGACCCAAGCGGGAGTGGTATCCCAGGGGTAAGTGTTGCCGTAAAAGGAAGCACACGCGGAACCGTAACAGATGGCTCCGGCAAGTTTTCTATTGAGGCTGAAGCTAACTCGCGACTTGTATTTAGTTCAATTGGCTATGTAGTTCGCGAAGTCTCGGTTGGTTCACAAAGTATTATC
>JBKBRQ010000390.1:0-1308 GCA_046292055.1 Spirosomataceae bacterium
TGTCAGGCCTTTGGTTGAGAAAGCACCAAACGACTGCCCTGCCGTACCTTTGAATTTATAGTGAATTGTTCTTGCTGGTAAGCCATCACCTTTAAATCTCTTCGAAACTTCGTTTGATAACATCGCACCGATAGAACGATTTAAGTTATTTACAACGTATTCGCCCGTTACCTTCTCCTTCTTTTCTAGAGCTGAGGCAGCATCCACAATAAGTTGACGGTCTAAAACAAACTGAATCCCATGGTCTTGTTCTTCTTGTTTATAGAGCGCTACTGACTCATCAGCAGGTTCTTTGTAAAGAATGCGAGATAAGTTCAAGTTTTGATATTTCCAATGTTTTAAGTCAAGTCTTTGTTTCAACATTTGTACTTGACCGACCATTTCATTGACAGTTCTGAAACCTAACTCTGCCATGATTTCACGCATTTCGCGTGCCAAATAGTGGAACATATTCACGACATGTTCTGGTTTTCCGGTAAACAAAGCGCGTAGCTCCTCGCGTTGCGTTGCTACACCAACCGGACATGTATTCAAATGGCATTTCCGCATCATAATACACCCGACAGCTACCAATGCAGCGGTTGCTACACCAAATTCTTCGGCACCGAGAAGCGCGGCAATTGCCAAATCTCTACCTGTTCTAATCTGACCGTCTGCTTGTACTGTTACACGGCCTCTGAGTTTATTTTTTACCAATGTTTGGTGTGTCTCCGCTAAACCGAGCTCCCAAGGAAGACCTGCATGACGAATCGAAGAAAGAGGCGATGCGCCTGTTCCACCGTCATGACCCGCCACAAGTACAACATCTGCATGTGCTTTGGCAACGCCCGTAGCGATTGTTCCAACGCCTGCTTCTGACACTAATTTGACTGAAATTCGCGCCTCTCTGTTCGCGTTTTTCAAGTCATAAATCAATTGAGCCAAATCCTCAATCGAATAAATATCATGGTGAGGCGGAGGAGAAATTAAACCTACACCCGGCGTTGAATGACGCACGCGACCAATCCAATCATCAACTTTATGACCCGGCAACTGCCCACCTTCCCCTGGTTTTGCTCCTTGCGCCATCTTGATTTGGAGCTCTTTCGCATTCGTCAAATAATGGCTTGTCACACCAAATCGTCCAGAAGCTACTTGCTTGATGCTCGAAGATAGATTATCCCCGTTTGCATCCAATTCGTACCGTATTTCGTCTTCTCCGCCTTCCCCAGAGTTTGAGCGACCACCAATCCGGTTCATGGCAATAGCCAACGTCGTGTGTGCTTCCCATGAAATCGAACCAAACGACATCGCACCTGTTGCAAAACG
>JBKBRQ010000391.1:0-1300 GCA_046292055.1 Spirosomataceae bacterium
GAGTACAGACCTAGACGGTTCATTTAGTCTTTCATTGAATCCAGGTACATACGAAGTAAAGGTTTCTTATGTTTCGTATGAAACGATTGTCCTAAAACAAGTCAACATAAAAGCGGGTGAAACCACGCTTTTTGATAACATTCGTCTTAAAGAATCTGAAACCATGCTCGCAGAGGTTGTCGTGACCGCAGAACTTATCAGAAATTCTGAGTCTGCTTTAATGACACTCAAAAGAAAGTCACCGACACTTATGGATGGTATTTCTTCTGCGAATTTTAAAAAAATTGGGGACTCAGATGCAGCCTCATCTATGAAACGCGTTCCTGGGGTTTCTATCGCAGGTGGTAAATATGTCTTTGTTCGTGGATTGGGAGATAGATACACAAAAACTACCCTAAACGGAATGGATATTCCTGGCTTAGATCCGGATAGAAATACATTACAAATGGATATTTTTCCGACAAATGTAGTGGATAATATCATCGTCTATAAATCTTTCAGTGCAGAACTTCCTGCTGACTTTACTGGTGGTGTGATTGATATTGCTACCAAAGAGTTTCCAAATGAAAAAGTTGGAAGTATCTCATTCAGTGCGAATTACAACCCGGATTTTCACTTCAATCCAAATTACTTAACCTATGAAGGAGGTAAAACTGATTTTCTAGGTTTTGACGACGGAACTCGTGCCATTCCTGCTACAACCAATATTCCTCAATTTGCCGAGATTATCGGACGTCCATCTAGCGAAGCGGGTTTACGTTATCGTGATATTTTAGGCGGATTTTCAAAAAATCTTGCTGCCATGCAACAAAGAAGTAACATGGATGCTAGTTTCGGTTTTACATTGGGAAATCAGGTGAAACTAAAGAAGTTTACACTCGGCTACAATGCGTCTATTTCGTATAAAAACACAACAGAGTTTTATCAAGGCGCTGAGTTCGGTAGATACGGTATGAATGGAAACAAACAAATTACTGAACTTGAGGTAAGAGAGTTCCAAAAAGGGAATTACGGAGTTAATTCTGTTTTCTTAAGTGGATTGGGAGGTTTAGCTATTAAAACTTCTAACTCAAAATATAAACTAAACCTACTTCACCTTCAAAATGGTGAATCAAAAGCGGGTATCTTCGATTACTTGAACAATGATTTAGGTGCGATTTTCAATGGTTTTCAACATAACTTGGAATACAGTCAACGCTCTTTGTCGAATATTTTGCTCTCAGGCGAACACGTATTTGATTTATCTAATTGGAAATTGCAATGGAAAGTATCTCCGACGTTCTCTTCCATGGATGACCCG
>JBKBRQ010000392.1:0-1295 GCA_046292055.1 Spirosomataceae bacterium
GCGCCTTCCGGCTTTCATGATTTTCCGTAATTGTACAAACGCAATCTCAAATTCACCAAACCGGATTTTCGTCTTGATGTCGAACCAATCGTTTTTTTCTTCAATTTCTACCCGAATTGCCGCGTGTCCTAAGAAATAATTTTTTCCAGATGTCTCTCTTTGAATAATTTGTACGCCCAGTTCTTCCAAATACAGAGCATGTTTTTGTAGCCAAGTAAAGGCATCATTCACGTTTTTTGTTACCGCACCTTTGTCCAAAGGCAAGCCAAGTTGGGCAATATCCTGTACAATTCGCTTTTCTTCTGACGTGTTTCTAGGTATTTTTAGGAATGTCCACGCTTCGTTTTCTTGAATGGCTTCAACAAAAGCGTGTGACGTAAAATTTTGAAAAGGAAAGACGCGGTCCCCATAAACAAATTGTAATTCCAACGAAATGGAAGTAGAAAATTCTTGTTCTTCCATCGCGTTTCCTATGGCTAGTTCGAGGAGCTGATGTCGGTTTTCTGTTAAGACAAGTTGAACACGAACGGGCAATTCTTCCGTCTGAATAGTAAAACCAATTCCTTTGGCATAGACTTTAAATTGACCGATGAGCGGCGCGACAAAATTTTTAAAATATTTTTCTTCTATTTTACGTGAAATAACAATGTTGTTTCTCTCTAAAAAAGGCTTTATCTTTTTCCCGTCTGTGTGGGGTTTAAAACGGTAAAGAGTGGTGTCCACGAGCAAAAAGGCGGGCTCTTCGCAAATTACACGCGATTTTTTGAACTGGAACTTGACCCGCTCGCCGTCCGCCAAAATATTTGGATAATACAAGGTTTGTTCTTCTTGCCGGTCAAAATGAAAATAGACTTGTGCAATTTTAGGAGATACTTCAATCGGTTGCCAAATGGGGTTGCCATCTTTGCCCATGATGAACAGTTTTTTATTCATTAATTTCGGCAAAATCAATGACCTACAGTGTTCCATGTAGGTGTCAATTTCAGCTTGTAATTGCTTATCTCCTTTGTCTTTGTCGTAGGTTTTGAGAAAAAAATCAACGATTTTTAATTTCTTTTTATTGAATTTCTTGGCTACCGCTTCTTGTTGCATTTCATCCATCCAATGCACCAATTTGATGTCATCTTTGTCGATATTTGCTGCAAATTCATCAATATTTTTATGAGATACGTTCTGGTATTGATACGTCAGTTGCCCTCGCGTATTTACTTGAATCACGAAAGATTCAAAAATATGACCCAAATACTGATGTTCGAACAAAGCATAAACCATTTGAAATGGTTGCAACGGAGAGA
>JBKBRQ010000393.1:0-1267 GCA_046292055.1 Spirosomataceae bacterium
CTGAGTGGGAGTATGCTGCAAAAGCACTTATTGGTACGCAGTACATGGATGAAAATCAATCAAACCAACGTATTTATCCTTGGGATGGCTCATCAATGCGTAAAAGTAAAGGAAAAGCAAAAGGTACGATGCTTGCTAACTTCAAGCGTGGTCGTGGTGACTATGCTGGTATTGCTGGACACCAAAATGACAAAGGAACAATTACTTTGGAGGTTTATGAATTCCCTGCGAATGATTTCGGATTATATCAAATGGCAGGAAATGTGAACGAGTGGGTTTTTGACCTTTATCGTCCAAATTCATTCCAAGATGTGAATGATTTGAACCCTATTCGTCGCAATGACTTCTTAGATGAAGACAAAATGTATGATAAGAAAAACTTTAACTCTTTGATAGATAATAACTTGAGAGTTTACAAAGGTGGTTCTTGGAATGATGTTGCTTATTGGTTATCACCAGGAACACGTCGTGCTTTGGACCAAGATTCTTCTACATCTACTATTGGTTTCCGTTGTGCAATGATTGCAATCGGACCAAAAGGAAAGCGTAAATTATAATCGAAATACAGATTATCAGAAAAATCCCCTCCCAAAAGAGGGGATTTTTGTTTTAGAAGGCTGCCGCAATTGTCACTATCGAAATTTCTTTTGCTTCGGCATTTAGTAGCGTTATTCCCAACGATTCAAGTGTTGAACCAGTTGTCAACACATCATCCACAATGGCAATCCTTTTGTTCTTAATCTTCTCAGCATCAATTACTTCAAATATGTTTTCAACATTCTGAAAACGCTCAATACGGCTCTTTTTTGTTTGCGTGGCAGTATGTACAAGTCTTTTTACTGCATTTGTTTCATAAGGTATTTCTAAAGCCTCAGACAGCCCTTCTGCAATACAATCGGCTTGGTTATAACCTCTTTGAATAAGTTTAGCTGGATGAAGCGGAACTCCTATTATTAAATCAACCTTTTTATCAAATCCAACTGTTTTTAGGTCAACTCCATAGATTTTTCCTAAATACTTTCCAACTTCTGGTTTATTTCTATATTTCAGTTCATGCAGTAGTTTCTGCACTTTTCCTTTTTTAGAAAATTTCATAAAAGTTATCGTATCTGTCACAGGAATTTTACCCCAAAAACGATTGGAAACTTTATCAAGTTTTTGAATGTGTGAATTGGTGCGTGGCAAATCAATCATACAATTCATACAAATCAGATTTTCTCCGCCCAAAAGAGCCTCTCCGCAGGCTTCGCAAGTACGTGGATAGATT
>JBKBRQ010000394.1:0-1264 GCA_046292055.1 Spirosomataceae bacterium
AGTGCACACAGCGGGTGGAGTTATTGCGCTCATTGTGGCCGTCGTTGATGCCTGGAGAAATAGAAAATATGTTGATTCCTTCGTCTATTCCGTGAATCCACCCAACCAGCTTCGCCTTAAATTGATAAGCATTTATTGGCATTTTGTGGATATTTTATGGCTTATTCTCTTCCTATTTCTTGCGTATCATGCTGTTTAAGACCAAAGGAATGGTTCTCCATACGATTCCATACAAAGAAACGTCCATCATTGCCAAAATTTATACAGAAGAATGGGGAATACAGTCCTACATTGAAAATGGCGTTCGTTCGTCCAAAGGAAAAAACAAAATCGCGTTGTTTCAACCCTTCACTTTCTTGGATATGGTCGTATATCATGACAGCAAAAAGGAACTCCATCGGATTTCTGAAATCAAATGCTCTCGCCCATACAAGACAATTCCGTACGACATTGCCAAATCCAGTATAGCACTTTTTTTGATAGAAGTTATTCAAAAGTGTATCCGTGAAACGGGCGAAAACAGAGCTTTGTACGAATTTTTGGAAACCTCTTTCCAAACCTTTGACGACCAATCAGACGGAAGTCAGAACTTTCATTTACTTTTTTTACTTCAGTTTTGTCGGTATTTGGGCTTTGAACCCGAGACAGCCGAGGAAATCAGCCAGCAAGTATATAAAGAGGCAGGTTGGCGAGTTGAGAACCTATCTTTATTGAACCAACTCATTCAAGCCTCTTACCAAACCCGACTAGAAATACCCAGAAAAGAACGCAATCATTTGCTAGATAGCATCTTATGGTATTACCGAGTACATATAGACGGTTTCGGCGAAATCAAATCCTTGTCTATTATTCGGGAGATATTTCATTGACAAACCCCAATGCTTTTGCAATTTCTTTTTGAAAATCTTACTTTTGAAAACATTTTGATATAAAGAAACATCCCAGTACATGAAATTAAGTGTAGTTATCCCTGCTTACAACGAAGAAGAATCCATCCCTGAGACCCTACGATCACTCTATAAGACATTGAACGAAGCACAAATTCCACATGAAATTTGGGTAACGAATGACAATTCCAAAGACCAAACAGAGGCAGTACTCAAGCAACTTCAAACAGAAATCCCGACGTTGGTATTTGAGACGAACAAAGGGCCTAATGGCTTTGGCTATGCTGTTCGGTATGGTTTGGAGCGTTTTTCAGGAGATTGTGTAGCTGTTTTCATGGCAGATATGTCGGATGACCCCGCCGATTTAGTTCGTTACT
>JBKBRQ010000395.1:0-1222 GCA_046292055.1 Spirosomataceae bacterium
TTCTCTATGTTGTGGCATTGGAAGAAAGGAGGAGATAATATTAACCTTTCGCAATTCTTGACAGACTCGGGTGGTACGTCACCAAATTGGTTCGGTGATGATGACGGAGATGGTAAGCCAAACGGCCGTGATAGAGGTATCGCACCAAACAACGGTGCAGACAGATGGGTACAAGACGCTTCTTACATCCGTTTGCGTGAAGCAGCCCTTTACTATACTGTACCACAGGCAAAAGTTGGGGATTGGTTCAGCAACAAAGTTTCCCGCATCAAAATAGGATTCTCGGCACAAAACCCGCTGACATTCACGAAATATGTAGGTTACGACCCAGAAACCTCTACTTTCGGTATCCAAGCAGTACAATCAGGTGTTGATATTGCGCCATATCCGACACAACGTCGTTTCTTTGGTCACTTAGTATTTGAGTTTTAAGCCCTAATTATTGAAATCATTTCGAAAAGTATGAAAAAAATAATCACATCTTGGAGTCTCGTGGCGGGCTTTTGCATGACCCTCACTTCCTGCTCGTTTTTTGAGTTGGAATCTCCTATTGACCCCAATAACCCTTCTCTAGCAAGTGTTTCCAACAATGCAACCCGTAACCAAATCCAAAACTTGGTTACAGGTCTTGAGAACAGACACCGGAATTATGTCTTCACAGTAGCTGCCTTGTACGGAAGCATGGGCCGTGAAATTTGGTATCTGAATGGCTCCGACCCGCGTTGGCAAACGGACTGGTTGGGAATGAACGGACGTACCGCAAACGTCAATATGTTTGGCTACCTAAATACATATATCCAACCATATCAGGCTATCTTACAAGGAAATGTCCTTTTGAGTGCTGCTGCAAACTCATCTGTTCTATCAGCAGCTGAAAAAAATGCAGTAAGTGGTTTTACCAAAACCATTCAGGCCTATCAATACATGATTTTGGCGAACGGGCAATACGAAAACGGCATCCGAATGGACGTCTCTGACCCATTAAATCCAGGTCCTTTTGTTCCTTATCCGCAAGCACTTGAGGCCATTAAAGCACTTTTAGACAGTGGATTTCAGGAACTAACAGCTGCCGGAACGGGTAATTTTCCGTTGCGTTTGACTTCCGGATTTACAGGCACTTATATTACTTTTGGCGGTGATCTTAATCAGGCTTATACCAATTTTGCAGGTACGAGTTCGGCAACACCAATGGTTGCTGGCTGCGTGATTGTATTGCAGTCTT
>JBKBRQ010000396.1:0-1157 GCA_046292055.1 Spirosomataceae bacterium
TTATTATGTCAAAATTAATCTACTTTAAAAGGTATTTATACATCATAGACCGTTTAAGAAGTCGTCCTTGTAATTTTGTAGAATTACAACAATATGTAATTCGGAAACTTGAAAATGAGGATATCGATACCAATTTCGAATATGCCATTCGCACTTTTGACCGAGATAAGAAAGATATTTTGACCCTTTTTGGAATTGCCATAGAATACAACCGAAAAGACAAAACCTACAACATTGACGAGGAAGAAATTGAAGACCAGACAGTAACTAGAATGATAGATGCTTTTTCTATTCATCACGCACTGCAGGAGGGAAATAAATTATCTCCAAGCGTTTTTTTGGAAAAGCGGAAATCATTGGGAACAGAATATATTCACGGAATTATCCATGCTATTCAGAATGCTTGTGTCCTAAAATTCACCCACAAAAAACATTGGGAAGACGCCATTACCTAACGAGAAGTAAAACCCATAGCAATCAAGGAATCACAGCAAAGATGGTACTTGATTGCCTTGGACAAAAAAGACGAAAAAATCAAAACATTTGGTCTCGACAGAATCTCAAACTTATGCATAACCGATACAAAATTCAAGCCTATTCCCTACAATGTAGAAAAAGCTTTCCAACATGCTTTTGGGGTGGAAACCTATGAAAAGGAGGATAAAATCGTTTTGGAGTTTTCGTGGCAACAGGGTAATTATATTAAGAGCTTTCCATTGCATGAATCACAGCGTATTTTAGAAGATAATGAGAGCAAGGTGTTGATTGAGATTTACATTCATCCTACCAATGATATTATCATGGAACTTTTCAAATATGGTGCTGATGTGAAAGTTATTGAACCTGTTTCGCTGCAAGATGAGATGAGAAAACGAATAATGAAGATGACAAAAAAATACTTTTAACTATGGAAAAAGATTAGTTTGTACGTTTGTTTTCAAAACGTTTAGATAAATTAGAAATTACTTTTAAGGAAAAGCTTCCTAATGGAATAGATGATAGAACAACGGCTTCTATTCCATTGGGCTTTCTAAATGAATTAATCATTGATGGGCGAAAATACAATATCAGAATTTCATCAATGGACATCACAAATAGTAAGGATTGATTGATGTAACTGCAGGCTTTTTGCTATAGATTTTGATAGTTCGGAGAGT
>JBKBRQ010000397.1:0-1110 GCA_046292055.1 Spirosomataceae bacterium
GGGCTATACCGAGCAAAATTTGTCTCCATTTATCCTGAGGAAAATACGTACCTCCATAAAAAGGTTTTTGGTCGGGCATGAGTATTACATTCAAAGGCCAGCCACCCCGCAACCCCATAGACTGAAGAGAATCCATGTAAATAGCATCAACATCTGGACGTTCTTCTCTATCTACCTTGATATTAATGAAAAATTTATTCATAATCGCAGCGATTTCAGGCGACTCAAAAGATTCTTTTTCCATGACGTGGCACCAGTGGCACGCAGAATAGCCAATGCTCACGATGATGGGCTTATCTTGCTCTTTGGCTGCCGTAAGTGCCTCTTCCCCCCACGGATACCAATCCACCGGATTGTGCGCGTGTTGTAATAAATACGGGGAAGTTTCCTTGATTAACCGATTTGTATATATTTCCGAATGACTCATTTACGTGTTTTTTCTAGGAGAACATATCTTCGAGAAGGTATTGTTCCTTTGTAGCACGAATATATACCTAAGTTAAGTCGTTGTTTCTACAACAATCAAATTTCAGTAGTTTTGCCTAACTTACTGAACAAATGTCCCGACGTTTATGCACATAAAAAACAAGCTACTGCTTTTCCTCTGTTACTTTTTGGTACTTGCCTGTATAACAGACGAACCAACTCCTGACAATTCTTTCACGAAAGAAGAACTATTGACACGCCAGCCGTGGCGAGTAAGTCGATATACCAAACCTGACAACTCGGTTATAAATGATAGCCAATTATCCATTCAAGCCGTCGTTATTCGTGGACTCCAATTTGAATTTAGACTTGATGGACGGGTTTTCGGTATTGACCGTGTTACCAAACAAGTAATTAACCAAGGAACTTGGCGATTTTTACCCGATACGACGACGTTGGACATTCAAGTAACAGGCTTTTCAGGTGAGTTTATCATTCGTTCTTTGACTCGTAGCGAGCTGATTCTTGAAACGTCCACCGAGGGGTTCGTTACGGGAGTTGGAGAAACAATTTTACTCGAATTTATTCCTGTATTATAAAAAAATCCTTCCTGAAAAAATCAAGAAGGATTCTGAATCAAAAGGGGGAATACCCTACAATCAACTACTCAAAATGGACAATTTT
>JBKBRQ010000039.1:0-16230 GCA_046292055.1 Spirosomataceae bacterium
AGAATATAGGCGCCTGTATTTACGCCCTCGTTCGCTGGAGTATCGTTCGGATCTGGCGTACCATCTGCTAACAATCGTCTTGGGCGTGTACCTACAATCGTTGTTGGTGCAAATCCTTCTTGATACAAGAATGTTCCCAATGTAGCACCAAATCCACCTGAGTTATAGGCAGGAATACCTAGTTGAGTCAACAAAAGGTCATTTTTCCACCACAATACGCGGCTAGTCCAACGTAGATTTTCTTTCTGAACTACTGTTCCAGACAAGCTCAATTCCCAACCTCTGTTTTGTAGTTGTGCTAAGTTGGTAGGGATTGACGAATAACCCGTTGCGGGTGAAAGCGACAAGTTCTGAATGTTATTTCTCGTTTGTTTGTCGTAATACGTTACTTCAAAGTTCAATCTGTTTTTGAACATACCCAAATCCATTCCAAATTCTAATTCACCAGCTCTTTCTGGTTCAATATTTGGATTACCCGCACCCGATGTAACAACTGAGCCTAAGATTCCACCAATATTCGCAGGGAATAACGGGGTGAATGTTTGTCCAAATGTAGGTACACCAGCTGTCTGTCCGTAAGCAGCTCTTGGTTTCAAGGCACTGAATACATTGCTTAGACCACTGCTTTTGAAGAACTCAAAGTTCGCCACGTTTACGGCTAATGAAGCTTTCGGGAAGGCATAAAACTGATTTGCATTTCCGATTAATGTAGATTTATCAAATCTCACCCCAGCTGTAGCAATGATTTTATCATCCCAGTTTGCTTCTTCTTGTGCGAATACACCTACGTCACTTACAGTTTGGAATTGCTGTTGGAAGATTTCTTGTACCGTACCTTGGTTCAAGTTTCTTTGCCCAGGTGCTAATCCACGGGCTCTGTTAAGCAAACGATCTTCTCTGAAGTCCAAGCGAACAATCCCTGCTTGAGTCGTTAGATTTACTTTTCCCAATGTTTGGTTGTAAACCAAAGCTGCTTGGATATTCGTATTGACGTTCTCTGTTTTACCTACAATGATATCGCCCGGATTTGCTTGTGCGCGTTGGAACTGCAAATCTTCAGGAAGGTACACGTTGGTATTGTTTTGCGTAAAGTCTGCACCCCCTTGAATCACAAATTTGACCATCGCTTTTTCCGTTTTGTACAAATCTGCATTTAAGCTGAACGACTGAATAAAACGGTTTACATTGGATGTATTTATTCCTTTGTCTGTTACCGCCACTGGGTTTTCAGAGAAGTAAGGGTTAATTGGATAAACTCCATTTGCATCTGGGAACAAGTTGTAGTAATTCGGTACATACGCGATGTTATACCCAATACTTGCTCCAGAGTTATTTTGGTTTCCAGTAAATCCTCTATCCGCTGTTGTGTTCAAGTAGTTACTTCCAACAGATAGTGTAATTCTGTTGCTGATTTTGTGATCAATGTTTGAACGAACAGAGAAGCGTTGGAAACCCGTGTTCCGGATAATTCCTTTCTCGTCGGTCATGGAACCTGAGATAAAGAATTTCGTCTTGTCATTTCCACCAGAAACACTCAAACGGGTATTTGAAAGTGGCGCTGTATTATTGTAAAAATAATCTTCGTAATCGTATGTTTGTCCAGCTGCTTGTCTGAAGCGCTCTAACTCGATGGGCTGACGTGAAGCAGGGAAGAAGAAGCGAATTTTCTCTTCCGACCAATCATCAACGCCCAATAGACGCTGTGGTGTTGCCATACCGAAATCTTGTGCCAAAGAAACCTTCGTTTTGCCTGCGCTTCCTTTTTTCGTTGTAATGATGATAACCCCAGCATTAGCACGCGTTCCATAAATCGCGGCAGCAGATGGCCCTTTCAAGACTTCTACTGACTCGATGTCATTTGGGTTTAAGTCAGAAATACGGTTTGATGCATCGTCTTGGTTGTCTGCTCCAGAAGCACCCGTAACAGACCCACGACCTGTTCGGTTGGTTGAGTTATTTACATACACTCCATCCACAATATAAAGTGGCTGAGAGGCTCCTACAAGAGACGAAATACCACGAAGCTGTACAGAGGCACCACCACCCGGCGCACCACCGTTTGTGTTAATATTTACCCCAGCTACTTTTCCGTAAAAAGCATTATCCACTGTCTGAATTTGGGTTGTCCCCATCAATTCTTTGGCGGAAATTGTACCTACGGCATTGGCTAAGTTAGACCGCTTAATGCTTGATGCCAAACCTGTTACGACAACTTCATCTAATTTGTTCTCGTCTTCTGCCAAGACAACATTAAGTCTTCTTTCACCTGTAACAACAATGGTTTGTGTGGCATAGCCAATCGAAGAAAACAAAAGTGTAGCCTTGCCGTTGGTAGGAATACGTAGGTTATATGTGCCATCCACGTCTGTAGCCGTACCAACCGAGCTACCTTGAACAGTAACAGATGCACCTGGAACGGGTCCTGTTGCATCTGTTACTGTTCCTGATACGGTGTATTGTGCAAACGCAGCCAGTTGGTAAAAGAGAAGTCCTAGCGCCAAAACGCCACCTCTCCAAACTCGCTGTTGAATTTGTCTAGATTTTTTCATAGAACAAAATTTAAATGTGTTAAAAATGAACCTCGATATGCAAATAAGAGAGAAAAAAGTTAAATATAATTTTTCCGTTGATAATTTAGATTAAAAGTATTTTTTACGCAACCAAATTGCTAAATTTAGCTATAATGTATGTTGGTATTTTGGCTTTTTTTCAGATTTAATAAATATGAAATTGGAGAAAAACAAAAGAATAGTCTGAGAAATGGTAAAATTGGAAAATAAATAAAAAAAATCCTGCTGCGCATTGCGCAACAGGATTCGTCTTACTCATCTTCAATATATATCACAATAATGTCGTAGGGCAAACATAGTCTGTTTTGGGTACGCCTGCTGCTGCTATTGCTGCAAAACCACCGACAACATCTACGAAATTATCCCACCCTCTTTGTTTTAGTATTGACGAAGCAATCATGCTTCTGTATCCGCCGGCACAATGCAAAACGAATGGCTTATCTTTCGGAAATTCTGCTAAATGCTCGTTGATTGTTCCAAGTGGTGTATTGTGTGCCCCAATGACATGCTCGGAGCCAAATTCGCTTTTCTTCCGTACATCAAAAACAAGTAATTCGCCTTCTGTATACTGTTTGGCAAATTCTTCCGCCGTTATACGTGTAACAGTGTTGAGGTCTTTGCCAGCTGCTTTCCAAGACTCAATTCCACCTTCTAAGTAACCAATAGCAAAGTCATAACCCACACGTGCTAACCTTGTGATGGTTTCTTCCTCTTTTCCAGGTTCTGTTACAAGCAATATTTCTTGTTTAATATCAGGGATAAGTTCGCCTACCCACATCGCAAAGTTGCTATCTAAACCAATATTTACCGAATTTGGAATAAATCCTTGTGCAAAGTCATTGGCATCTCTACTGTCTAAAATCAAGGCCATTGTCTCGTTGGCTGCTGCCTCAAAACCTGCCGGCGTAAGCGCTTGATAGCCACGCTCCATGACAGTATCTAAGCTTTCGTATCCTTTGATGTTCATCAAAACATTTTTAGGAAAATAGGCCGGTGGCGCGGTCAATCCTGTCAAAACGGCTTTGATAAACTCCTCTTTTGTCATATCAGCGCGCAACGCATAATTCGTATTCTTTTGGTTACCCAACGTATCTGTCGTTTCTTTGCTCATCATTTTACCACAAGCACTTCCAGCTCCGTGATTTGGGTAAACGATTAATTCGTCTGATAAGGTCATGATTTTGTTACGAAGCGAGTCAAATAGGTGTCCAGCTAGCTTTTCTTCTGTTAAATCTTCGATAACGTGCTGAGCCAAGTCTGGGCGACCCACATCTCCGATAAATAAAGTATCTCCTGTGATGATTCCGTGCTCGTTTCCGTTTTCGTCAATCAATAGATACGTGGTGCTTTCCATTGTATGTCCAGGTGTGTGAATGGCCTTCACGTGGCATCCGCCAATCGAAAACATTTGACCATCCTCAGCAATCAAGGCATCAAAAGCTGGTTTTGCCGTTGGACCATATACGATAGTTGCTCCCGTTTTCTGGGCTAAGTCCAAATGACCTGAAACAAAGTCTGCATGAAAATGAGTCTCAAATACATATTTGATTTTTGCATTTTCTTTGTTTGCCTTATCAATGTAAGGTTGTACTTCGCGCAATGGGTCAAAAATTGCTGCTTCTCCATTATGTTCTAGGTAATA
Source organism: Spirosomataceae bacterium (assembly GCA_046292055.1). Taxonomy (GTDB): domain Bacteria; phylum Bacteroidota; class Bacteroidia; order Cytophagales; family Spirosomataceae; genus CAYNRA01. The sequence continues at coordinate 4,213 of JBKBRQ010000039.1, forward strand.
AGCTGCGTGTGCGATACATCCGGTATATATTTGTTCGATTTTCATTGTATGTTGTATTTTAATGATGAATGAATAGTGATTTGTCTGAGATAAAAAGTGTAATCTTTCTACGTCAAGGACAACGACCTGTACATCTTCTCATAGTTTTTTTGTTTGGTTATTTTGATGCTACAAAACAACTAACTGGACGAGACCTTTGGAATGACGCCCATCATAATCCACTTTTTGTTCTACTATTTAAGTGATTTGTGTCAATGAATATGTAAACAAGATGATAAAAAGGCAAAAGAGAGGCTGGAAAAGGGGGGTAAAACAAAAAAGCGAAGTTTCCTTCGCTTTCTTTTCATCGGTTGGGTATTGAAATAATGCTTGTATAGGGTTGAATAGTGGGACAAATATATAACGTTTTTGATAATAAATATAATTTCTTCTTTATATTTTTTATAATTTTTCAAGGAAGAAACTGACGAACATAATTTCTTGACGTCAAAATGGCATCCACAATGTCTTGTGGGCTCCCTTCGTATGCTTTGTCTTCAACTTCAATTACGACGGGTCCTTTGTACCGAACGTCTGTCAAGGCAGCGAAAAATCCACGCCAATTTACATCACCGAGTCCGGGTAATTTGGGTGAATGGTATTCCAATGGATTGGCCAAAATTCCTACTCTATCCAATTTGTCTTTATATACTTTTACGTCCTTAATATGAATGTGGTGGAGTCTGTCTTTGTACTGATAAATGGGTTTTATCTCGTCCATCATCTGGAAAATCATGTGCGAAGGGTCATAGTTTAAGCCAAAAAGTTTTGTTGGGAAAATTTCAAACATACGATCCCATACCGCCGGACTGATTGCCAGATTTTTACCACCTGGCCATTCGTCATTTGTAAAAAACATCGGACAGTTTTCAATGCCAATTTTGATACCTTCCTGCTCAGCCGTTGCAATGATGGGCTCCCAAACTTTGGCAAATAAAGCCAAATTCTCTTGCATAGAAAGGTATTGATTTCGACCAATGAATGTATTCATCACTGGGATACTGAGCTGATTACACGCCCGAATTATTTTTTTGATGTGTTCAATATAATACTCGGCTTTGGTAGTATCAGGGTCTAAAGGATTTGGGTAATAGCCTAGCCCTGAAATAGTAATGCCGCGCTCCGCTGTATAATGTTTGATATAACCGACATCCATCTTATCGACATCAATGTGCGTAACACCCGCATACCGGCGATTGTCCGCGCTATCTCCTGGCCAACACATCATCTCCACACATTGAAAACCATGTTTTTGCGCAAAATTTACCACGTGTTCAAAGCCAAAATCCGCCAAAATGGCACTTACGAATCCAAGTTGTAGCATGTTTTTTTGATTTAATAGGTGATTGACTAATGGCAACTAATTTACAGATTTATTCAAGAAATTGGTATGCCTCTCGATAAAAGGACTTAACTGTATGGATGAAAATGAGACAAATAGCTTCCAATGTCTTTTGCTAGATTCTGTATCTTTGTGTTTTATGTCTTCCATTTATTTCAAAAAAGCAACCAATGGCAACTTCAAAAATTAGCTATCTTGGCGGTCTTCGTACCTCCGCAGAACATTTGGCATCGGGTGAAAAAATCACGACAGATGCACCTATCGACAACAACGGAAAGGGCGAGGCGTTTTCTCCGACAGACCTTGCCGCCACTTCTTTGGGAAGTTGCGCAATGACCATCATGGGTATTGTAGCCGAGCGCGAGGCAATCCAACTCGAAGGAAGCACGGTGGAAGTGACTAAAATAATGTCCACGGACTCTCCTCGGCGCATCGTGAAGATAGAAGTGCATTTTACGCTCCGAACTCCCGAGCCCTTGACTGAAGTTCAGCAGAAAAAGTTAGAAAATGCGGCACATACGTGTCCAGTTGCGCATAGTTTGCACCCAGCCATTGAACAGGTTTTTCAGTTCACTTGGGTAACATCTGTCTCATAAATGAGGGTTGTATGAACATAAAAAAAGAGGACGAAATGTCCTCTTTTTTGGGTTTTATCAATTGCTTTTCGTCTATTCTATATCATTTTGCTCGTCTTCTTCGATACTAATATGATGGAAGTCTACGAGATAATCGAGCATTTTTTGGCAGCTTCTGTATAAAATTTGATAGACGTTTTCAAATGCTTTGTCGTTCTCATAATATGGGTCTGGCACTTCCTGAACGCCCTTGGTTGTTGGGTCGTGGTCGCGAATCAGAAAGAGTTTTTCTGGTGGAGGAGGTACTTTCTTGTAGTCATAATACAACTGGTGAACATCCTCAAAATTGGCTTCGTCCATGACAACCAAGTGGTCGAATGCATCGATGAGAGCTAGAGATAATTTTTGTCCGAGATGGGTCGTTTCGATGCCGTGGTTCTCGAGAACTTTTAGCGTGCGTCTGTCCGGAGACTTGCCAATATGGTAGCCGGCTGTTCCAGCAGAATCCACTGAAAAATGGGCAGTTAAGCCTCTTTCTTGGATAAGTTGGCGGCAAACGGCTTCCGCCATCGGAGACCGACAGATATTTCCGAGACAAATAAATAGTATATTTTTCATTTTTCTTTTGACTCTACGATTTGACCTTCTTCATCTACCAGTACAAAAACTTTTTCGCCTTCTTTCTTGAGAAGATACCGTTCACGTGCGAAATGTTCCAAGGAGCGCTTGTTTCCCATGACTCGTTTTTCTTCTTGTTTTAATTTTTGAAGTTCCTCTTGGTAAAAAATAGCTTGCTTTTCATACGTTTTGAGCTCCAAATAAAGCTGAATTTGGCGGTAGAAACGGGCTGTATCAATGAAAGTCATCCACACTAAAAAAATAGCCATACTAGATACATAGTACCGATACTTGGCAAAAATGCGCAAGGCTTGTCGTTTGATATTCTCTTTCATAAACAGAAATGCTGATTTGCAGAAGCGAAGATACGTGATGTTCACGCAAATTGGGTAAAGAATTAATAGACTTTTTCACCCTTAGATAGCCACATCCCCCACATTTTATTGTATGCATGTACCTTCTTCGTGGGTTTATTTTGGTTGTCATAGACAGGATTTCCTTGGTTCACCCATTCGAAAATAGAGCCGTATAAATTTTGAACATTTGTGAAACCCGCTCCACGAAGTTTATCTCCAATTTTTTCACTCCGCACACCAATCGAACAATACACAACAATGGGCGAATCCTTGGGTAGATTTTTGACAGCTTCCAACGAAAAAGTATCATAACCAACCCATTTGGCTCCTTTTAAATGGCTTACATCAAATTCTTTTTTTTCACGTGCATCGAGTAGTACAGGTGATGTTGCCTTATTTTTTAGTTCTTGAACGGTGATGAGGGGTGTTGTCCCCTTGACCATTGACTTAAGCAATAAATCGAAACTCTTGCTGCCTGTTTGTTGAGCAAAACCGGAGAAAAATGCCATGAATAAACTGATAGTTACGGTGACTTTGCGGATATATTTCATATAAAAAAGAACAATTCGTAAAAAAAATAATTCATATTGTCTTGGTATTGGAAAATATACTATTCAAAAAATTCTATTTTTGTTTTCTATCAACAAATATTAACCCCAAGTTTTCTATGAAATTACTGAAACACAGTTGGGCGCTAATCCTCTCATTAGCCCTGATTTACACGTTTAATCACTCCCTCGGAAGTATCCCACCCCTGGGTAAATTGTTTAGCCCGTTTGTTGGGTTTTTACAAAATACGAAAAATGCAGGGATTCCGACCAATGAAGAGTTAAAATTAGTTGGTTTACAAGGGAAAGTAGATGTTTTGTACGATGATAATGGAGTCCCTCATATTTTTGCCGAAAATGACGCGGATTTATACCAAGCCCAAGGTTATGTCATCGCCCGCGACAGACTTTGGCAAATGGAGTTTTATACCTTGGTGGCAGGTGGGCGACTTACAGAGGTCGTTGGTGAAAGAGCCCTTGAATACGACCGTTACAATAGACGGTTGGGCATGTACAAAGCCGCACAAGAAATCGCGAATAATCTCGAAAAAGACTCCCTTTCTTCAGCTATCCTAGAAAAATATGCTGCCGGTGTCAATGCGTATATCGAAGAACTAAGCGATGCTGAACTCCCCATCGAATACAAAATCCTGGATTACAAACCAGAGAAATGGTCGAAATACAAGACTATTTTGATGTTAATGAACATGCGGAATACTCTGAACGGAGGAAGTACAGATTACCGCGTTTCCAATGTGGCAGCTACGTACGGAATGGATATTATTCGTGAACTTTTTACCGATTACCCGTTTGAAGAATCGCCCATTATTCCGGAAGGAACGGCTTGGAATTTTACGCCTGTTCCCACACCAGCAATGCCTACTTCGCCCATGGCTGCATTGCCCAAAAATAAAGAATTGTCGATGCGTATCGAAGAACCTCGGCCTGAAATAGGCAGTAATAACTGGGCAGTTGCTGGAGAAAAATCAGCAACGGGTTTGCCTATTCTTGCCAATGACCCACACTTAGGTTTGTCTTTGCCTTCCATTTGGTACCAAATGCAGCTATCCTCTCCGAGTGTCAACGTCTATGGAGTAGCACTTCCAGGTTCACCAGGCGTTATCATTGGTTTTAATAAAGACATTGCTTGGGGAGTCACAAATGTAGGTTCAGATGTCATGGATTTTTACCAAATTAAATTCAAGGATGATGCTAAGAAGGAATATTGGCACGACAACCAATGGAAACCCGTACAAGAAACGGTAGAAGTGTATCGCTTGAAAAGTGGAAAAGAAATCGTGGATACGCTTCGTTCGACGCATCATGGCCCGATTATTTATGAGGAAGAAAGTGAGAAAAATTTTGGCAAAAATGCACCTGCAGGTCATGCCATGCGTTGGGTAGCGTTGGAAACAGACGGCTCAGATATGTTGACTTTCCACTACTTGAACCGGGCTAAGAATCACGATGATTACAAAAAAGCGCTTACTTACTATACTGCACCAGCGCAAAACTTCATTTTTGCGAGTAATCAAAACGATATTGCTATTACACCAAACGGAAAATTACCGTTGAAATGGCAAGGGCAAGGGAAGTTTTTACTTGACGGAACAGACCCAAGCCATGACTGGCAAGGATGGATTCCGGTAGAACAAAACCCAACGGTAAAAAATCCACCGCGAGGCTTTGTGAGCTCGGCAAATCAACATTCTGTTGACCCGACTTATCCATACTATCTAGGTTGGCGTTTTGCACCAAGTGAGCGGGGGATTCGAATCAACGAACGATTAGATGCCATGACAAAAGCAACGCCAGACAGTCTCCGAATGTTACAAAATGATAATTTTAGTGTGGCTGCACGGCGTATTTTACCTACTTTATTGTCTATTCTTGCTACAGATAAAGAAGTAAGTCAATTGCCCGCATATCAAACCTTAGCAAACTGGGATAAGCGAAACGAGGCGATTTCTGTTGGTGCAACTATTTTTGAGAAGTGGATGGAAGTACTCATGTACGCGATCTGGGAAGATGAATTTTCGGCAGAGAAAAAAAATATGCTTTATCCAACCACAGACGTAACGTATCATTTATTGATGAATAAACCAACTGCCAAGTGGTTTGATAACCAAGAAACCAAAGGCAAGGTCGAGACCAGAGACGAAATTGTAAAATTGAGTTTCAAAGGTACATTGGATTCATTGACAAAGGAATTCGGAACGATGGATAAGGAGAAATGGGCTTGGAAAAACGTGAAGAAAACAGAAATTGCTCATCTTGTACCTGCATTTACCTCATTTGGGCGATATAATATTCCGAACGGGGGCGGTAAGTGGATTGTGAATGCGACGACCACAAAAACAGGGCCTTCTTGGCGGATGGTCGTAGCCGTTGATAAAGGTTGGCCAAAAGGATTTGGCTTATATCCAGGCGGACAGTCGGGGAATCCAGCGAGTAAATATTATGACAATATGATAGATAAATGGGCAAACGGGGAGTTGCAAGAGCTGCTTTTCTTAAAATCAAAAGAAGAGGCTTCTCCGCGTATTATCGGAAAATTAAGTTTACAGAATTAATCATTTTGAGTGTATTTTGATTCGTATGAGCGGAAAGAATACATGAAACACATTAAATAAAGAAGATATGTTATTTGTACGAATTATTTTGATAGGAGCTCTTTTATCATGGTTTGGGCCTTGGTGGAGTGTGGCAATTGCAGGATTTGCGAGTTGTTATTTGATAGGAAAAACAGGGGGAACCTCGTTTGTTTGGTCGGGTTTGGCAGCGGCTACACTTTGGCTTGTCTATGGTATTTGGTTGCATGTAGGCGCTGAAGCACCGATTTCAGAGAAAGTTGCGGGCATATTTCAGGCGAGTGTACCTGCTTTGCAGGCAATTCCAGGCGTAGGTTTGGTTTTTGTTTTGATGGCATTGATTTCCTTTTTAGTTGGAGGATTTAGCGGGTTAGCTGGTTTCCAACTTAAACAATTATTTAAATAACTTTTCTATATTTGTGACCTAATTAAGTAGAAAACAATCAAAAATTGATGAAAAAAATTACTCTTCTCGTTCTTGGGTTGGCCGTAGCCACGGTAGCTTGTAACAAGGATGCTGGCACAGACGCAGCTAAAGCGCAACCAGCGGGGCGCATCGTTTATGTAAATACAGATACGCTTCTTAATAATTATGATTACTACAAAGACGTAGTAAAAGAATTTCAGAACAAGCAATTTCAACTAGAGAATGAATTGCAACGGAAAGGCCAATCTTTCCAGAACGAAGTAGCTTTGTTCCAACGTAGAGTGCAAGCGGGCGGTATGTCGCAAGAGCAAGCACAAACTACACAGCAGCAGTTGGCTCAAAAAGAGCAAAACTTGATGATGTATAGAGACAATGCCGCAAATAACTTGGCTGTGGAACAAGGTCAGAAAACAGATGAGTTATTAACGAAGATTCAAGAGTATCTTGCCAAGTACAATTCTGGAGATAAATACGATATGGTTATCGGTTACTCGAAGGGTGGTGGCGTACTATATGCTAAGGAAGACTTAGACATCACGCAGGACGTGTTGAAAGGGTTGAACGAGGAGTACGCAAAAGCGAAAAAACCAGCTGTTAAAACAGATTCTACAGCGAAGAAATAATCTCAGCTTGAGTAGACGTATAAACAAAAGAGGCAGTTCATCTCATTGGACTGCCTCTTTTATTTATTCTTTGAGGCCAACGAATGGTGAAGGGTAAACCGCAGAATATCTGTTTCTTTCATGGGGCTTGTTACTTCAATCCCTTGGTTAATAATCCATAAATACCCTGCTTCTACAGCCAAAGATGGCGTAAATTGCGTACGAGCTGCCATATAAACGCGATTCTGGTCCATACGCAGATAATCAACCCAACCACCTGCATGAAACATAATTTCGTTGCTCGCCTTTAGTAAAAGATGTTTGTTTAATCGTTGTGAAAATTGCAATTGATACCTGACACGGGATTGAATGGGGAGTTTCTCTTGTGTGTCTCCTATGTATTCTTTAGGGAAATACCGTTGCTCAACACGAATACGTGATTGGATAATCGAGTTATCTTTTTCTAGGTGTTTGGTATTTAGTTCTTCAAAAAGTCGAACTTCGGACATTGTTACCTCTTCTTTTTTAGAGGGGCTATATCTCACAACATTGGAATAACTTGTGCCTACTGCCACATCTAAGGACTCATGTATTTTAAAATGCTGATGCAAATGAAAGATTGTCTGGTTTCTTTTCCCAACTCCAAATTTAGATTGAATGCGATTATCTATTTCACCAATCAAATAATGTTTGGACTTCCCATTACTTTGAACCAAATACCGTGTCCAAATTAGGTCGTTTGCATGAACTAACTGCGCACTTGCTGTTTTTGCAACGAAAAGGAAAAGAAATGGTATATACTTATACATTATTGTACAAAAAAGAGATTTGAATAGTAAACTTACATTTTCAAATCTCTTTTTTGTGTGATAAGTATCACATATAATTCAAATCATTATTAGGCTTTAAGTGGATGATTCCTAGCTTATTGAGTAATAAAATGAAAGGATATGTAGGGTCAAATTCATGCCATTTAATCCCGAAATTGGCTCTGCCTCCAAATTTATGGTGATTGTTATGATACGATTCTCCCAACATCAGAAAATCAACCGGAAGGAGATTTTTGGCGGTGTCATCTACTTCGTAATTTCTGTATCCGTACTTGTGTGCAAACCAGTTAATAATAACACCATGTACGGGTCCCATCAGGTAATGAATGGGTAATAGCAAGAACATCCACCAAGACGTAGCAAATTGTATATAGAAAAGAGTGTACAAAACTCCCCAAGCAAGCCGAGAAATCCAACGGTCTCCTAACTTCTCCATAAATGGCCAGTTCGGAATCCCTTTTTTGTACTTTTCTTCGATAGTGTCTTGATTATGAACAATTTCATTGTAGAAATTCTTCGTCCGCCACATCATATCAAATAAATTTTTAGAATAATCTGGCGAGTGTGGGTCTTTCTCAGTATCCGCAAAAGCATGGTGCAAACGGTGCATGATTCCGTAGGCCCGCGGACTCAGAAAAGAAGATCCTTGGAACAAAAATGTAAGCCAATAAAAGGTTTTTTCCCAAAATGGAGACATGGTAAACATTTTATGTGCCGCATATCTGTGAAGGAAAAAGGTTTGCATCAGAAGAGATAAATACCAATGTGCTACAAAAAAAATAAGAATAATCATGTGTGTTTTTGGTTCGTAACTTAGAAAAAATCAACCTCCAAAAGTAAAAAGGAACAAAAGAGCGAAATATGATTTTTCTCATAAGCCATTATTGCTTAGAAACGCAAAAAGCCTATTTCTCTGTTCTGAGAAATAGGCTTTTTATACTAAAGAAGGACGAAATTAGCTGGTTTTCTGTTCCTTCGCCCAAGTATCTTTTAAGCCAACCGTCTGATTAAAAATCAGTTGCTCTGGCGTGCTATCTGAATCCAATACGTAATATCCTTTTCGAATAAATTGGTATTTATCCGTTGTAGTTGCTGTTGCTAAACTTGGTTCAACCCACGCTGTAATCGTTTTCAGAGAATTTTCATTGATATAATCCTTGAAATCGCCTTCTTCATCACTCGGATTTTCTACCTTAAATAGCCTATCATATACACGAATTTCTGCTTTTTTTGCATCTGCAATGGAAACCCAATGCAATACACCTTTTACTTTTATACCTGACTCATCTGCACCACTTTTGCTATTTTCTATATAACTACAGATAAGTTCAATCACTTCGCCATCTTCGTTTTTAATAACCTCGTCGCATTGGATAATGTAAGCTCCTTTCAAACGAACCATTTTACCCGGTGCCAATCTGAAGTATTTTTTCGGGGCATCTTCCATAAAATCTTCCCGCTCAATGTATATTTCTCTACTGAACGGCACCTCTCTGTGCCCAGACTCGGGGTTTTCTGGATTGTTCTCAACCAAACAAATCTCTGTTTTATCCGCCGGAAAGTTGGAAATAGTTACTTTCAAAGGTTCTGTCACGGCCATCACCCGCGCCGCGATTTTGTTCAAATGGTCACGAACGCAAAACTCAAGTAAGGAAACATCGATTAAATTATCGCGCTTGGCAATACCGATACGGTCACAAAAATCACGAATAGATTCCGGAGTATAGCCTCTTCGGCGCAATCCAGAAATTGTTGGCATACGCGGGTCATCCCAACCCGATACGTATTTTTCGTTGACAAGCTGCAAAAGTTTTCGCTTACTCATCACGGTATAGGTTAAGTTAAGCCGCGCAAATTCATACTGCTTGGAAGGAAATATGTCCAGTTTTTCAATGAACCAATTGTACAATTCACGGTGCGCGACAAATTCAAGAGTACAAACGGAGTGCGTAATCTTTTCCAATGAGTCCGACTGTCCGTGCGCAAAATCATACATTGGATAGATACACCAAGCGTCGCCCGTGCGGTGATGATGCGCAAATTTAATTCGATAAATGACGGGGTCGCGCATGAGCATATTACTAGACGACATATCAATTTTAGCACGGAGTACTTTACTTCCTTCGGGGTGCTTTCCTGCCCGCATTTCCTCAAAAAGACGTTTGTTTTCTTCCGGAGTTCTGTTGCGGTAAGGGCTTGCTTGTCCTGGCTGGGTTGGTGTTCCCTTTTGCTCTGCCATTTCGGCGGCAGTACTGTCGTCAATATAGGCTAAACCTTTTTCTATCAGCGTGATAGCGTATTGGTAAAGTTGTTCGAAATAATCAGAAGCATACAGCTCATCTGCCCAAGTAAAGCCAAGCCAACGGACATCCCCCTTGATAGACTCGACGTATTCGGTGTCTTCTGTTACGGGGTTGGTATCATCAAAACGGAGATTAGTTTGTCCGCCGTATTTTTGAGCAACGCCAAAATTAAGGCAAATGGATTTCGCATGGCCAATGTGAAGGTAGCCGTTTGGCTCAGGTGGAAAACGTGTAAGCACACGACCGCTGTGTTTTCCTTCGCGTAAATCCGTTTCAATAATCTCTTCGATGAAATTCAAAGACTTTGCCTTTTCCGTATGTTCGTGGTTTTCTTCTGTCATGAATAGCCGTGGTGATGTTGTATAATTCCAAGCGAATTTAATAAAAACTTTAAAGTAAGTGATTTTAAGACTAACTTTAACCAAATAATGAATGAATTAACACAATAAATACTAAGAATAATTCAATTTATGGCAGATTTGGATACCTATTCTGTTTTAACAGAAAAAGGGGAGGGGCTCTTCAAAGATAAAGGAAGTAAGTTTTATGCTTTTGCTTTGCCGATTTCCTCCGAAGATGAACTGAAACCTCTCTTGGAAGAGATAAAATCGATTCACCCCAAAGCACGCCATTACTGTTTTGCTTATCGAATTGGTGAAAAAGGAGAGATTTACCGTGCCAATGACGACGGAGAACCTGGAGGGTCAGCTGGTAAGCCAATTCTTAATGTGTTATTATCCAATCAATTAACAAATACGTTGGTTGTCGTTGTTCGGTATTTTGGCGGTACGTTACTCGGTGTGTCTGGTCTGATTCATGCCTACAAAGAGGCTTCTAAATTGGCACTTGAAACCGCTACAATTGAAGAGAAAACAAGCAATGACACCTTCGAAATCGCTTTTGGATTTGAACAAATGAACGAAGTGATGCGTATTCTAAAAGAATATCACGTAAAAATAATCGAACAGATATTTCATGAAAAATGGGGGCTGATTTTTGAGATTCGCCAATCTCAATCTTCTTTACTTATCCAAAAGTTAACAGATATTTACGGAGTTTCCCTTTGTTCAAATGAGTAGAAAAAAGAAACTATGAATAATTGTCAGGAATTGATTGAATTGATTCAATTAGAACAACTCGATGCCCAAACGTTTATCGGGCAAAATTACCAAGCACCTTGGAAGCGTGTTTTCGGTGGACAGGTTTTAGCGCAATCCCTGAGCGCCGCCGCACAAACCGTAGAACCCGACCGAATGGTTCACTCGCTGCATTCGTATTTCCTTTTGACAGGCGATATTTCAATTCCTATCCGGTTTGAGGTCGAGCGTGTCCGCGATGGAGGAAGTTTCACTACCCGTCGAGTGGTAGCCAAGCAAAATGAGGAGGTTATTTTCATTCTTTCAGCTTCTTTTCAGAAAGAGCAACCTAGCTTTGGCCACCAAGTTCCAATGCCCAATGTGTTACCACCCGAACAACTGCGTTCAGACCATGAATTTATTGAGTCGTACAAAGAACTTCTTCCTGATAGTATTTTAGAAAGTATCCGAACGCGTCCGTTTATATTTAAACCCGTTGAAAATATCATCCCTAAAAAAGGGGAAGTTCGTCAGCCCATGCGCCATATTTGGTTAAAAACCAATGAATTACTTGGTGACATTACACCGCAACTGCATCAACAAATCTTGACGTATGTTTCGGATTATAACTTACTTTCAACGGCTGCTTTACCGCATACGCAAGACGTTTTTCCGCGTGATTTATTCATGGCAAGCCTAGATCATGCCATG
>JBKBRQ010000003.1:0-36017 GCA_046292055.1 Spirosomataceae bacterium
TATACATAGGTTATGCTTTTAGAAAAAATAGAATCTTTTGCTCAAACTAATCCCACGAAAAAAGCGCTTTCTTGGCGAAATGAATCTGTGGATTATAAGACATTATATGCTTCTATCCTAAAAAAAGCGCGTTGGTTTCAAGCACAACATGCCGTTCATTGGGTAGTAAATCACGTTTCGCCTATTCAAAATTGTATTGATTGGGTTGCCTTGATGGCTGTAGGCAAAGTGGGCATTCTAGCTCCAAAAGAACTACAAAATGACTATTTCTCTTTCTTAGAAATACATGCAGCTAGTGCATTTTGCTCAGATTTTACAGAAATAGAGACAACGGTTTCGTCCACTGAAACAGAACTGAATTTTCCCAAATTAGACCAACAAACCATTTTTCTAGGTGTTCTTTCAAGCGGTAGTTCGGGTGTACCTAAACTAATTTGGAAAGATTACCAAGCTTGGTTTTCTGCATTTCCGTATCAAAGTGCCGTCTTTGGAATTTCAGAGAAAGATCATTTAATGGTTTTGGATGCGCTCAGCTACTCTGCCAACGCCAATGCTACTTTGCACATGCTTTGGACGGGTGGGTCGGTCACTTTTTTTGAATTGTCTAAAGCGAAAAAATGGGGAGAATGTATTGAAAAAGAGAAAATTACATCTGTATTTCTTGTTCCTTCTCATCTACAACTCATCGTTCAACAAAAGGCAAATTTCTTGGGGGTTCGTTCGGTTGTTACAGCCGGAGAAAAACTTTCGATTCCTCTGGCTCAATCTCTGCTTACTCATTTTGAGAACGCACAAGTAACAGAATATTACGGTGCAGCAGAGCTTGGGCATATCTCTTACCATCAAAACGAAGAGCTACTGGTAAATCCTTTTTCTGTCGGTCGGCCATTTCCTCAGGTAGAAATAGAAATAAAAGGACAAGAAATAGCTGTATCAAGTCCGTATGTATCACCCGCTTACCGTGGTAAAAAGGCAACTGTTGGTGATTTGGGTGAATGGGCTGACGGAAAGTTGCTGGTTTTGGGTAGAGGAGGACGTGTTTTTAATCGGAGAGGGGTTAATATTTTTGCCCAAGAAATTGAATCTGTTGCAAAGACGTTCGCTGATGTTCACGATGTACTCGTTTTGGAATACAAGGTCAAAGGGATTTCAAAACTAATTTTGTTTTTTACGACCTCTTCTCCTTTTTCGTACGCGCCCCAATTTACCCGAGAACTACAAGTATATTTACACCAAAAACTACCCAAATCAAAATGTCCTTCTTTCCTGAAATGGGTAGAAGAAATACCTAAAATGCCTTCTGGTAAAATAGATTACCAAGAAGCCTCCCGCCGTTTCTTGCCTGCAAATAATGATGAAGAATTTGTTTCAATGAATTGATTAGTAAGTAGTTAATGCTTTATTAAAAATAACTTGATACATTTACTTTGTCTTTATTTGAATGAAAAACATACATTATTTTTTGGCATGTAGTTTATTTGCCAATTCTCTCTCGGCTTTCTGTCAGTCAGATAGTCTAGCCCTAGATTTATCTGAAGTCTCTGTGACAGCAAATTTACAAGGCGTTGATTTGAAAAAAACGGGACGAAATGTTACGGTGATTACCGCCAAGCAGATTCAAGAAGCACCCGTAAAATCGTTGGATGGAATCCTCCAGTATGCGTTAAATGTCGATGTTCGCTCTCGCTCTCCTTTGGGTGGGCAAGCTGACATTAGTATTCGCGGTGGACATTACGACCAAACACTGATTTTAGTGGATGGTATCAAGATGAATGACCCACAGACAGGGCATCATTCACTCAATTTACCTGTTCCGTTTTCAAGTATCGAACGAATTGAAGTCCTGCAAGGGGGCGCGTCACGGGTTTTTGGGCCAAGTGCCTTCTCTGGTGTAATACACATCATCACGAAAAAAGAACAACCTACTTCTTTGCAAGTGCAAGCGGTTGCCGGGCAGCATGGATTACGCCAATTACAAGGAACAGGTCATTTACAAACGCAAAATCAAACGTCGCTTTTCGCGCTTGAAGGCATCAAACAAGAAGTATATATGCAAAATACCGCGTTTGACAAATGGTCTGCTTTTGCACAAACGACTCTTTTTACACAAAAACATCGATTTACTTTGCAAGGTGGTGCAATGGGAAATAAGTTTGAAGCGGCTAATTTTTACCATCCAATGTTCAATCGGCAGTATGAAGAAGTGGCTTCCCGCTATTTTACAGGAAAATGGGTTTGGGACTTGACCTCCGCTTTTCAATCGCAGCTCAGTTTTATGCAACGGACTCATACAGATATGTATGATTTTGATGCATATCGATTTACCAATCCTTCTGCTGTTAATTACCACGAAACAGAAGTGAGTGAACTGGATTGGAAAGGAAAATGGAGATGGAACGGAGGTGTGACAACCATCGGAGCCGCTTACCGCATAGAATCTGTTTTGAGTAATCGGCTTGGTGAAGCGCGTGAACCAATACCTGTGCCTGGTCATTTCCAACAAGTGTATTCCAAAGGTTTGCAACGTGATAATTATTCCTTTTTCTTGGAGCACCTGAAAACCTGGAACAAATGGACGGTTGTTGGCGGTACGTTATTTAATGTAAATTCTCAATTTGAGAATGCGTTTTATCCAGGCATAGATGTTTCCTATATGTGGAACGAGCGATTGAATATCTATTCGTCCGTTAATCGTTCGTTGCGTTTGCCCACATTCACAGAATTATACTTGAATACCTCGACGGTGAAAGCCGACCCGCTTCTCAAACCAGAAGCTGCGACAAGCATGGAAATTGGGGCAAAATGGAATACTACCCAGCTCTCTTTGATAACATCTGTTTTCTACAAAAAAACAACGAATGCCATCGATAAGGTAAAACGACCTGAGCTACCCGTTCCAACCATGGAAAACATTGATGACATTAATTTAGGTGGTTTTGAAATGGCCGCGACTTGGAAATTAACCGAAATTCTATCAAGTGATAAAAAGTGGCTTCCATTGGTGCAAATGAACTATGCTTACATTTTTGCAGATAGAAAAGAAGAAGGTTTTCAGTCGTTTTATACCTTGAATTTCCTTCGGCACAAAGCTTCTATGGGTTTGTCTTCGCAACTTTTTTCGAAATGGACCGCTTCTATTTGGTTTACTTGGAAAGATAGGATGGGGAGCTATCAGTGGAATGCAGCTTCAGCTCCAGTTCCGTACGCAGATGTTCATTTGGTTGATTTTCGGATACAATACGTACACAAAAATGTCCGTGTATTTGGAGATATGACCAATGTGCTGAACCAGATTTACCAAGAGCATGGATTTGTTTTACAACCGGGTCGTTGGACTACGCTTGGAGCACAGTGGACGATTTTTTGATGGGAATTGTGTGAAAAGGTATGGTGTATCCAATATTTCTGAGTTTACTTGTCTTGATAGTACATTGTTGAGGTAATCCAAGAAGAGGGATGCTTTGGTCTATGCTTGGTATCGTTTTGACAAACGATAAAGGCAACCATTGGTTAGAGGTTACATGATAAATCCCTGCGTTTTTTCTGTAACGAAGTAGATAATAGATAACTTGGACAGAGTCATTTATAGACAAAATTGGTACAAGAAGTTGGTTTTGTTCCTGCTGAAGTTCCTTTATAGGAGGGATTTCAGTAGGTTCATATTGTTCAGATAATTTAAGTGAGGTCCAGAAATAAGGCTTTTTTTGTTGATTCGCAACCCATTGGTCTAACGTGTGTTTTAATTGACCAAACGGAGAAGTGGGGCGTAGTTCGGACAATGCAAGTTCACTTTCTTCACAAAGTTGTCCTCCTTCTTCTCCGTATGTTTCATAGGTTGATGTGTAGATGAAAGGAATATCAAATTCGACACATTGCCGCCAAACTTGCTTAAAGAAAGATAAATAATGAGCTGTAAACTGATCTACAAACTCTGCTTTTGAGTTATCAAGTAGAATACATGCCTCGATATCTTGTCCGTTTTCACGAATCCACTGAATTACTTGTTGGGTAGAAATGGAAAGTATGGCGTTTGAATGAGTCGGTGTAGTTCGCTCATTTTGTATCACAACAATTTCCGTTGTTTTTTGCTCAAGTAAATGACTTAAAAGAGCCTTGCCCAATAAACTGTCTGTCCCGTGTAAAAGTATCAATGTGTAGTGTTTGCACAAAATTAAATGAATTGAAATAAATTAAACTGAATAAAAGCAAGTATAAATTAGATTTTTCTAATATTTGATGTATGTCAAGCATTTCATTATCAGTATTTAGTTCATAATTTATGATAATTTGTTAATGTGTATCAATGGTGGTAATTTTGCAAAAAAATAAAAAACCTATACATGTTATACATTACACGTCGGGAGACTTTTAATGCAGCACACCGGCTTTACCGTTCAGATTGGAGTGTAGAGAAAAATTTTGAAGTATTTGGTCCTTGTTCTCAACTTCACGGACATAATTGGGAGTTATTCGTGACGGTCGGTGGTCATGTAAACCCTGAAACTGGCTTTGTAATGGATTTGAAAACCCTCAGCCAGATAACTAGACAAGAGATTGTAGATAAAGTAGATCATACCTATCTAAATACGGATGTCCCTTTTTTAGCGGGAGTTTTACCAAGTACAGAAAACTTTATCCTAGCTATTTGGGGTATTTTACAGCCAGTTTTGGCAGAACAATATGGTATTCAATTGTATAAATTAAAATTAGTAGAAACGGCAAACCATTTTGTTGAATACATGGGCGAATTACATCAGGAATGAGGTACTTTGTGGTAGCTGGCGAATTATCAGGTGACGTACATGGCGCAAATCTCGTAAAAGCGCTCAAAGAAATTGATAAATCAAATCATTTTGGTGGATGGGGTGGACCCAATATGCGAAATGCAGGTGTCCATACATTTGTTGATACGGCTACAGTAGCACAAATGGGTTGGTCGAAAATCGTGCGAAATCCTTTTTTTTGGATTAAAAAAACAAAAGATTGTCACCAACAAATTCTTGATTTTCAGCCAGATGCACTCATTTTAATTGATTTTAGCGGCTTTAACTTGCGGTTGTCTGCATGGGCAAAGAAAAAAAATATACCCGTTTTTTACTTCATAGCTCCGAAACTTTGGGCTTGGAATTCCAAAAGGATAGAAGTTATCAAAAGAAATGTAACCCATCTTTTTGTCATCTTTCCCTTTGAAGTTGAATTTTTTCAAAAATTAGGATATCCAAGTGTAACATATGTAGGAAATCCGCTTGTAGATGAACTTTCTTCCTCTAGTTTGTCAGATATGTCCCTGCAAGAGAAGAATGAAGAGAAAAAGGAAATTATCGTACTTTTACCTGGTAGTCGACAACAAGAAGTAGAACTTTGTCTGCCGATTATGCTTGAAGTAACGAAGTACATGGCTGGTTATCAATTTATTGTCGTTGGTGTTTCTACAATCGAGAAAGGCTATTATCAAACTATTCTAGAAAAGTACAAAGACGTTGAAGTTCGTTTTAATGAAACATATACGCTCCTGAGTCAAGCTAGCCTAGCCGTAGTTACCTCAGGTACAGCTACTCTGGAAACAGCATGGTTTAATGTTCCTCAAGTGGTAGTTTACAAAACAGATTTTCTGACTTATGTCTTAGCAAGGATTTTTTTACGGCTTGAATCGATATCACTCGTGAATATTTTACGTAGAAAGAAAGTAGTTCCCGAACTTATTCAGCATAATTTTACAGCCGTAAAAGTGGCTCTTATTTTACAAGAGCTCGCAAATAATGAAGAGAAAAGGGCATATCAGCAATCTGAATACATAGAATTACGTTCAGAATTAGGAGAAAAGGGGGCATCAACGGAAGTCGCCCGACATATTTATCATATTTTAACAAGTTAAGGAGAATGAAAAAAGGAGCTTTTTTAGTAGCAATGTTCGTTTCGCAATTTTTGTTTTTTAGTTGTGAGTTGACAGAACCCGCAAAATCAGAGCAAGAACTACTTGCAGGAAGTACATCTGTTCAATGGAAAGTTGTACGAGGAATCGCTAAAGTAGAAGGGGCTGAAATCGACGTTGTGAGCGCTCAAAACCCATGTGTATTGGATAATTTACTCGAGTTGTACGCCAATGGTAAGTTTGACTTAACGGAAGGTACATCCAAATGTTCTCCCGCTGATCCACAACTCATCTATACAGGAAATTGGGCGTACAATGAAGCAACAAACAAATTAACTATCGATAAATTTACATTCTTAAGTATTACAATTGATAATCCATCTTTTACAATCACCGAATTAACAGAAACGAGTTTTAGTGGAACAACTGTCGTTCAATTCCAAGGTGAAACTGTAACAGCTGACATTACCTTTGAAAAGGTAAATAACTGATTAATTGTGGTACAGAAGCGAACATAAAGCGTTTTTATTATGTTCATCAACTAAATTAACTAACTATTATTTTTAAATGAGCAAAGATTTAGAACTGTTAGAAGAATTAACATCGTCAGACTACAAATACGGATTTTATACAGATATTGAAGCAGATGAAGCGCCTCCAGGACTGAGCGAAGACATCGTCCGGTTCATCTCTGCTAAGAAAAATGAACCAGAATGGATGCTCGAGTGGCGTTTGCAAGCATATCGCGTTTGGGAAAAAATGACGGAGCCCAAGTGGCCGAATGTCAATTATGAGCCCGTTGATTTTCAGGCAATTAAATACTATTCTGCCCCCAAACAAAAGAAAACAATAGCAAGTCTTGATGAGATAGATCCTGAATTACGTCGCACGTTTGAGCGACTTGGAATCTCACTCAAAGAACAAGAAATTCTTTCAGGCGTTGCAGTTGATGCAGTAATTGACTCCGTTTCTGTTGCTACAACTTTTCGTGCAAAACTAGGTGAATTAGGAATCATTTTCTGCTCTATGTCAGAAGCTATTCAAGATCATCCTGAGTTAGTGAAAAAATACATTGGTTCAGTTGTACCTGTAAAGGATAATTTTTATTCTGCACTAAACTCTGCAGTTTTCTCAGATGGTTCTTTCTGTTATATACCGAAAGGAGTGCGTTGTCCAATGGAATTATCTACATATTTCCGTATCAATGCCGCAGGGACAGGTCAGTTTGAACGTACGTTAATTGTAGCGGACGAAGGTTCGTATGTCAGCTACCTTGAAGGTTGTACAGCTCCACAAAGAGATGAAAATCAGCTTCATGCAGCGGTTGTTGAAATTTTTGCACATGAGAAAGCAGAAGTGAAATATTCGACGGTTCAAAACTGGTATCCAGGAAACAAAGAAGGAAAAGGTGGTGTCTATAATTTTGTGACGAAACGTGGATTGTGTTTCGGAGATCGTTCGAAAATATCATGGACGCAGGTAGAAACAGGCTCTGCAATCACTTGGAAATACCCATCTGTTATCTTAAAAGGAGACTATTCAATCGGCGAATTTTATTCTGTTGCCGTGACAAATAACTTCCAACAAGCAGATACGGGTACGAAAATGATTCACTTGGGTAAAAATACCAAAAGTAGAATTGTTTCAAAGGGGATTTCAGCAGGTCGAAGCCAAAATTCGTACAGAGGCTTGGTAGAAATTTCGAAGAGAGCCGATAACGCCCGTAACTTCTCACAATGTGACTCTATGTTGCTAGGGGATAGATGTGGAGCACATACATTCCCATATATTGAAGTGAATAATTCATCTGCTTCTGTTGAACATGAAGCTACGACTTCAAAAATTGGAGAAGACCAATTGTTTTACTGTAACCAAAGAGGTATTCCTACAGAGGAAGCTGTTGCGTTGATTGTAAACGGATATGCAAAAGAAGTTTTAAAACAATTACCCATGGAATTTGCCGTAGAAGCACAGAAACTTCTCGAAATCTCTCTAGAGGGTAGCGTTGGTTAAGCTAATTTTAGATAAAAAAAGGCTTCGTTGGTTTATCAACGAAGCCTTTTTTATTTCCGAATGAGTTGGCTGATTTTCCATGAGATATCTAGAAAAATAATTTTTGCCCGTACATTCCGCTCCAGATGAAAGTAAGCCTCGTTCAAGATTTCAGTTACTTGTTCCAATGATTCTGTCCGGATTGCTTTTGAAAACTTATCAATAAACGCGCGTGTATCTCCTTGCAGGCGTGACAAATCTTCTCCAACGGCTACCCAAATGAGTAATTCTCGGTACATATTTAGGCTATATTCAAGGATTGTTTTTTGCTGTTCTTTGGTTTTTGTATCAAATAACTCAGCCATGGGAACAAGTTTTTCTAGGGCTTGACCAAAGCAATAACGCATCCATTCTACAAAAAAAGTATGTGTATCATCTGGTTCATTATCAATGAGTTGAATAGCTTTTTGTAGATTTCTATCGGCAAGAAAAGTAATTTCTTGTGCTACGAATTCAGGTACTTGGAGAGTTTGCGTCAAATATTCTTGAATATCCTTATCTGTTAATTCCGGAATACTAACTGTTTGTGTCCGTGAGGTAATAGTGGGTAATATTTTATCTCGTTGCGTAGTGACAAGTAAAAAAATTGTTTGAGAAGGTGGTTCTTCCAATAATTTTAAAAGTGCATTAGAAGTTGTAATATGTAAGGATTCCGCAGACCAAATAAGGACGATTTTGTATTCGCCTTCATACGACTTGAGCGCTAATTTTTGTACTAATTGCCTAGCTTCTTCTACCGGAATATTTCCTTGCTTCAATTGAGCATGCGTTAACCAATCACTTAGAGAAGAAAAAGGAGAATGTTGGGCAAATTCACGCCATTCACTCATCAGATTATCTGATAAAACCTTCTTACCTCCTGCTGTTGGAAAAACATACATCACGTCTGGATGAGCTAATTTGTTCATTTTCAGACAAGAAGGGCAATTTCCACATGCATCTTTATCTTGCTTATCTGTACAATTGAGATAAGTTGCGTAGGCTAGAGCCATACCTAAACTAGCTCCGCCCGGATGGCCTACAAATAACTGTGCATGCGCAATATGATTCGCAGAAACTGAATGAATCAACGTATCTTTCAGAGCATGAAGACCTGGTATTTCTTTGAAAAGCATCCTTTACCAGTTGTTTTGGTGAATATGTGTCAGAATATCAATTTCGTCAGATGAAAGTTCTTTTGAACGTCGAGCCATGGTTGCCTGAATAACAGCGATAGCTTTATCAAAACGATAGGGAACATAACCGTCCGTTTTTCCGCCCCAAGTGAAAGAAGGGACAAATTTATCCTGAAAGCCACCTCCATAAATATTGGCAGAAACTCCTACTACAGTTCCTGTATTAAACATGGTTAAGATACCCGCCTTGGTGTAATCTCCCATAAAGGTACCACAGAAAAGTTCACCGGAGGGAATAATGTCTTTTGCGCCGTAATGGTATAGTCCTACTTCCTTATAATCATTTTTTAAGTTTGAATTAGTGGTATTAGCACCTAAATTACACCATTCTCCAATGACAGAGTTACCTAGAAAGCCGTCATGTGCTTTATTGGAATAGCCTAAGAAAATCGTATTTCCAACTTCGCCACCTACACGACAAACGGGTCCAAGTGTAGTATTTGGGCGAATTTTACTTCCCCAAGCAATCATAGAGTCATCGTGAACACAGATGGGACCAATCAAAATACTTCCTTCTTGAATTACGGCATTTTTACCAATATAAATTGGACCTTTCTCGGCATTTAAGATGGCTGCTTTGATATCTGCACCTTCTTCTACGAATACATTTTGCGAGTTATATACTTTGGTGTACGGGTCTGTTATTGGCTGCGAGTCCCTTCCTGCAGTTATGAGAGAAAAATCACGGGTTATTTCGATACCATTGCGTAGAAAAAGTTGAGGTAAAGTAGTAAGAATAGTTATGTCTGAAGCCAATGTTTGTATTGTATGGGATAAAGTAGGCTCCTCACCATAGTATTTTATCGGTTCTTTACTACGGTAGGCA
Organism: Spirosomataceae bacterium; assembly: GCA_046292055.1. Taxonomy (GTDB): domain Bacteria; phylum Bacteroidota; class Bacteroidia; order Cytophagales; family Spirosomataceae; genus CAYNRA01. The sequence continues at coordinate 9,926 of JBKBRQ010000003.1, forward strand.
ATCAGATGATTTTTGTGGTACAACCCTTCATCAAAGCCTAAATTTTTAATCTCTTCTACAAGTTGGGATGTCGGACAAACTGCACTCGAAATATAAAGTTTTTCAGTAATATCTTGTTGGATTGGATATTTGCCAGAAAGATAAGATTCGGTTAAATAAGATAGTGTTGATTCAGGAAAGAAAAAAGACCATTTTTCTTGGATGGTATGAATGCCAATTCGAACCTCAGAGACGGGTCTCGTAAGGGTAATTGGGCGTAAAGCAATATGGATTTCTGGCGAATCAAAAAGAATCAAATGGGTCATTTTATTTGGCATTAAAAGACAAAGTTACTAGAAAATGACGTGGAATGATAGGCTATTTTGTAGGAAAGGTTGGATTGATTCAATAAAAAAAAGAGAAGGTAATACATTATTAGTAACCTTCTCTTCTTGTTTGGGAGCAAATTATTTACTCTTTTCTAGTGCCATTTTAACCGCGTTGTATGCATTAACAACGCCGCCGGTAACAGATAGTTGGCCAAAGTCTACAGTCTGTGTTGTGCCCGGTTTGTTTACTTGAATGTCAGCAAGGTTCGTTACTGAGCTTAGAATAATAGACTTAATTTCTTTGCTGGAAAGTTCAGGAAAGTAAGATTTTAATAGAGCAGCAACACCTGTTACAGCTGGTGCTGCCATACTTGTCCCTTGTTTTTCTTCGTATTTTGAGCCAGGAACTGTCGAGTAAATAGCAACACCGGGTGCAAATACATCAACGCCTTGTTTTCCGTAATTACTAAATTCGGCTGGCATTTGCGCCCCTTCTTCATAATTTAAAGCTCCTACAGTAATCCATTGAGTAGTTTCTCCTTTATCGGCATATTTTTTTGTTGGATAATGTACGACTTTATCAATGTCAGTATTGTCATTTCCGGCTGCTGCAATAAACAAAACACCTTTTGATTCAGCATATTTTACGGCATCATCCACCCAGTTTTTTTCCGGTGAGAAGCGCTTTCCGAAACTCATATTGATAATGGAAGCACCGTTATCTGCTGCATACCGAATAGCATTTGCCACATCTTTGTCGCGTTCATCACCATTGGGTACACAACGAATAACCATGATTTGGACATTATCAGCTACTCCATTTATTCCTTTTTCATTATTTCTTACAGCACCGATTATTCCTGCAACGTGTGTTCCGTGCATAGCATCTGGTCCTGTTACCTCATTATTTCCGTATCCACCATACTCCAATTTTAAAGGATTATCACCGATGATTTCACGCGGAGAAAAATCGAAATTGTAAGCATAGTTTACTTGTTCTTCAAAGTATTTTACGCCGTCACGTAAATCTGCTTCTGTAGCCCCCATACTTGACAAACGTAACCAAAACTGCTTTGCTTGGCGTACTTCACGTTCTATTTCTTCATCATTCAATCCTTGAACCATCTCCGCTGTTATGTCTTTTGTGCCCAACTGTTGGCTTAAAGTCATGGAAGCATTGACAAAGTTGTTGTAGAGGTCTTGATACATTGGAAGAAACTTCATCGCTTCTTCTTTTTTATCTTTGATTTCTTTTTCCAAGGATTTTAAGAGAGCATATTCTGATTTGTACTTTTTGGTGAGTCTTTTTGATGGATTTTCACCAAATTTATTCTTGTACATAACGAGAAGTCTCGTTGACTCTAACTGTTCTTGGTTAATATCACGGCCGTCTGTAGAGCCAATAAAGTCCCATCCGTGTACATCATCAATAAATCCATTTTTATCATCGTCAATGCCATTATTTGGAATTTCACGGGGATTTTTCCAAATGACTTCAGCTAGGTCTTCGTGCAGAATATCGATGCCAGAGTCAATAACAGCTACAACGACTGTTTTTGATTTCCTATTTTTCAATAGTTCTTGGTAGGCTTTTTCTACGCTCATTCCGCGTACTCCATCTTGTGTATAATCAAGATTATGCCAATTGGGTTTTGTTTTTAGCTGTTGTGCAGCTACGGTCATAGAAAATACCGCAAGACAGGTTGTTAGGGTGAATTTGTTCATTCAAATAAAAATAGAAAGTCGGTAAATGAAATGTTTACATATATCAACGACTAAATACAGTCGAGAAATGAAAATTAATCAAAATTTTGATAAACAGCATGGAAGGACTGCTCAAAATCATGTAGTAGGTCCTCAATATTTTCGATACCAACCGATATACGGAGCAAATTAGGAGGGCTCACAGAATGAATTCCCTCTACGCTTTGGCGGTGTTCGATGAGGCTTTCAACTCCACCCAAACTTGTCGCGTGTTTGAATATCTTCAAATGGCTTGCTACTGCTAGGGCGGTTTCAGCGGTACCTTTTACCAAGATAGAGAGCATTCCGCCAAATTTTCCTTGCATTTGTTGTTGGCTTACTACAAAACTTTCGTGACTTGGTAATCCAGGATAGTTCACTTGTAGTACATTTGGATGCTCTTCAAAAAAATGAGCCAACCGCATTGCGTTGTTGCAATGAATGGGCATACGTGCATAAAAAGTAGAAAGGCTACGATTTAGGAGCCAGCAATCAAAGGGACTTGGAACACCACCACCAATGATTTGAAATTGGCGAATTTTTGAAGAAATGTATTCAGGTGTTTCTTCTGACGTTATCACGACGCCTCCCAAAATATCAGAATGCCCGCCTAGAAACTTTGTTGTTGAGTGCATGACCAGGTGAACACCAAAGTCGAATGGGTTCGTGCAGTATGGCGTTGCCCACGTGTTATCACAAGCTACAAGTATAGGGGTATTTTTAACTAAAGAGGTAATGGCTTGGATATCCGTCACTTTTAATTGTGGATTTGATGGCGTCTCAATCCATATAAGTGCAGTATCTGGTTGAATAGCTGCTCTGACCGCTTCTATGTTTGTCATATCACAGACACTGAAACGAACATTCCATTGCTGGTAAACTTCTGTGAGTAAGAGGCGGGTGTTGTAATAAATATCATCTGGGATGATAATGTGTTTACCTTCTCCTAAGCTGTGGAAAATAGAAAAAGTAGCGGCTTGGCCTGAAGCGAAAGTAATGGCATCTTTCCCTTTTTCTAAAAGTGCTAACTTTGCTTCAACTTGTCGTCGGTTCGGGTTAGATGCCCGTGTGTAAATATCTCTGCCTTCTACGAATGACCCATCTTCCGCACGTTGAAAAGTAGTAGAAAGGTGTATTGGAGAGACGACAGCACCTACTGCTTCGTCTTGATTTCCTCCGTGAATGGCATGGGTAGCAGGATGATACAAGTGTTCCAAGGTTAATACTAGATAGTTTGTAGAACAAATGTACAAGTAAACAATGATTTTGAGTATATCCTGTCGAGCTTTTATTCTTTTGCTTAGCGATAGAATATATTCTTTAAAAGAAAAAACATAGTTACTGAATCACAACTTTTATTTTCTCACTACCTAGATTATTCTTTTCTGTCAATTTGATTTGTTTTAAGGGAGTTCCCATGCGGTACAATGCTTCTCTTACAGCATACGCTTGGTCTTCAAAAAGTCTATTTTTGTCTTTAATATATTGTATATCAATTACTTGAGTTTGGTTTGCTTGCCATTTTCTAAAAATATCAGTGATGGTTTGTTGCTCTTTAATTTCTGCAGAGTTACCTGTGAACGTATTTCTAAAAACGCCTGAATGTGCAAACGAGGAAGTTTTTTTGTCGGAATTTACCTGTTGCTTTGCTTCATTAGTTGGTTTGTTTTCCTTTTTGGGGCTAGGTTCGGGTGTAACTTCTTCCGTTTTTGGAGGAGTAACATTGGCCACTTCATTTTGAGTTTTTTCGACAGCAGGTTGCTGTTGAGTTTCAGATGTTGAATCTAAGAAGGATAGATTGGAGTTGTCGTCTAAAAGGGGAAGGATTTCTGTTGGGTTAGGTTTTATTCCATTCTGGATAGGGGTTGTGAGTCCATTCAGATAAATTATTGCGGCAATGACAGCAATAAAAAACAAGCCCCATGGCAAAATAGTCTGGAAAAGTGTAGGTTTTTGGGCTACTTTTTTTCTTTTACCACCCTCTACTTTTTCCTCAATTGGTCGTGGTTTTTCGGTAGGTAAGGCAGTAGGTTCGGGATGTACGATTGGCATATCCTTAAATCCTGATTGACTAAGTTGAGGGATTAAGTAAGGGGATAGCCATTCTTTGATAAAAAATTGTTGTTCCACTAATAACTTTTTGAGGTCAGTGGAGTCTAATTTTTCTCTCCGGATGATTCGACCAAGACTTGCAAGAACGAGTGGTGGAGTTAAACCAAGTAAAGTTTGGATTCCAGACTTTTTTACACCCAAAACGATAGAGATTTTCTCGGTGAGTGTTTCAAAATCGCCTGTGTAGAAATGATTAAATATATTCATACCAATCGATACTAGTATCGAGGCACGTTGTTTGTCTCCGAGAAGGAAGGAAAGATTGTCAAGTAAGTCACCCGTATGCCCACCTTCATCTAAGACTGTTTGAATTTTCTCGATTTGTTGATTCGTTATCGGTTCGTGCGTTAATATGCCTAAAAATAAGGCACTGAGCTGTTCTAATGCTTTGGTAGTATCTTGAGATGTTTCGTTTGCAATAGATGAGATGTTCCCAATAACAGATTCATTGAGTTTATCGTGCAATTCTTGTAAGATGTTCATAGAGTACATAGGACATTTATGTCCTTTCAAATTAAACAAAAACTATGCCTAAATCCATTTGAACCCGTTTTTGATGGGTTTTTCAAAAAAATTAAATCAAACGGGTTAAGTTTTCCAAATGTTCTATGTAACCATTTAAACCTAGGTCTAGTTCGTGTATAAAAATATATTCGTCAGCGGTATGTGACCTTTCTGATTTCCCAGGCCCCATTTTTATGGTTTCAAAAGGCATTAGGGCTTGGTCTGATAAGGTGGGCGACCCGAAAAGTGAATGTGGACGAGTTTGAGCTGCTCTAACCAAAGGATGTGAAAGCGAAATACCGGAAGGCTGTAATCGAACAGAGCGAGGTGTGACTTCCGAACGAACATGCGTACGAATTATTTGAAGCGTTTCGTCCAGCGTGTAAGCGTCAGTTGCACGTACGTCCACCGTAAAATTACATTCGTCTGGAATGACATTGTGCTGTGTCCCTGCCTGAATCATCGTGACGTTCATATGGATTGGCCCTAGTTTTTCAGAGACGTTAGGGAACTGATAACTTTGAAACCACGCAATATCCTTCAGTGCTTCATAAATTGCATTAATTCCCTCAGAGGAGCGAGCAGCGTGCCCCGATTTCCCCTTCGCTTTGCAGTCGAGTACCAATAACCCCTTTTCTGCAATAGCAATGTTCATCTCTGTAGGTTCTCCAACAATGCCAAAATCAATTTTACCGAGATGGGGAAGTAAGGCTTCAATGCCATTTTTACCTGAAATCTCCTCCTCAGCTGTAGCAGCCAATATAATATTGAAAGGAAGGTCCTTTCTATTATAAAAGTGTAGGAAGGTAAATATCAAACATGTAAGTGCACCTCCTGCATCATTGCTGCCTAAGCCATAGAGTTTATCCTCTTTGATAGACGCATCAAAAGGGTCTCTTTGATAGGAAGTATTTGGCTTTACGGTATCGTGATGAGAGTTGAGAAGTAAGGTGGGCTTACCGGGTGAATAATACTTGTTTTTGACCCAAATATTGTTCAATAAACGATGTATTGGTACACTCCTCTGCGTAAAAAAGTCAGCAAGGATGATTGCAGTTTTATCCTCTTCTTTACTAAATGAAGGAGTAACTAGTAGTTTTTTTAGTAATTCGATGGTTTCTTGTAAATACGGGTTTACCATAAGTATTAACTAAATAGAAAGTAATGTTCCTGATTTTTGACCATTTATAAAGGGTAGGAGTGAACTAGCTTGGCCAATCCAAACGTGTTTAACCCCTTTTTGGATTGCCTCGAATGCATTATCTAGTTTAGGAATCATTCCATCAGTTATTATTTTATTTTCTTTTAGCTCAGCATACAACGATGGATTTATTTCTTGAATAACAGAATTATCATCTTCTGCATCACGGAGAACTCCTGCTTTTTCGAATGAGTAATAAAGAGACGTATGTAGTTTTTTACTTAATGCAGTGGCGATAGCAGACGCTTGAGTATCTGCATTGGTATTGAGTATGTTACCTTGTTTGTCAGCTGTTAACGGTGCAAAAATAGGTGTGATTCCTGCGTTTAAGAATTGGTAAATAATGGGGGTATTCACGTCAACAATATCACCAACAAATCCATAATCAATGGTTTTAATGGGTCTTTTGATAGCTGTGATTGTCTGAGCATCAGCACCAGTTAATCCCAAGGCATTGCAGCCTCTCATTTGTAAACCAGCCACAATTTTCTTGTTAATTAACCCACCATAAACCATCGTGACAACATCTAGCATGGAAGCATCTGTAATTCGGCGCCCTTCTATCATTTGGGTTGGAATAGCCAATTGGCTGGCCATCTTTGTCGCCAATTTCCCACCGCCATGAACCAGAATCTTAGGTGAAGAAATCTTGGCGAAATCATCTAGAAATTGGTTTAGAAGTACGGGGTTATCTATGATATTTCCACCTATTTTGATGACGCGGAGGTTGTCCATGGAGATTAATTTTTGTTAAATGAGGAATTTATTTCTTTTCGAAGCGCAATATAAGGTCTAGCTCCTGCTTTTTTGTAGCTTTTGGTCACATCATTGACAGATTGTTCCTCCAAGAGGCCACCTTTTTGATGTGCTTTCCATTCCTCAGTTGTCATGTTGTTTCGAATCGTTTGGCCCTTTTGGTAACCATCTGTATATAAACTGATGCGGGTATTTTCTTTTGCACGCAAATATTTACCTTCTAATTCGTTTATTTCTTCCAAAACCTCTTCTCTATTTTTCTTGAGTTCTTCTTCATTTGGAGATGTTTCCATTACAAACGCAAGTTGCTTTTGCATAGCTTGTAGCGAAGTGATTTCATTTTCTACTTCAATTATTTTTTCTCTAACAGGGATTTGTAGCCTCTCTAATTTACGCGTTTCTCTATTAGCTTGAAGCCATTTGAACCAATAATAGTGTAAGGATGATAAGCCAATACCTAAACAAACAGCACCTGCTAATGCAAATAATACACCACTAAGTACAAAAGACAAGAGTGCCCAGTCGTTATTCACTAAGCTGATAGTCAAGTCATTGGCTTGGTTTATGAGGGATTCTACTTGTGCTTCAAGTTTGCTTTTAAGTAGAATATCGGTAGGTTCTAAAACATCAATGTCTCGCTGAATACGACGAATTTCTTTCGTGATGTTTAATCTAAGTTGGTCTGTTTTGTATGCCTCGTATCTAAACCAGCCTAAAATCGTGAGTGTTGTAACGGCAAAAATGACCAATAATCCATGAAAAACAGCGTATAATACGCGGGAAGAAGTTTGCTTTTTATGTAGATAGGGGCGTTCAATGAGTTGTTCATATGCCGGTTTGAGCAACACAGAAATCATAGCTAAACCAACAGCAAACGACCACGCTTCAAATGTCCCTTTGATGTTCAATGCGTAGGCGACAATCTCATGCGAGATAATTAAATCCCCTGCTAAGAAGATAAATCCACCAATGACGTATAACAAAGCGGCAAAAAGAGAGTGTTGAGAATAAAGTTGCTGTTTTTTATCTTCAATTTTCAGCTGTTTTGTTGTTAGATTCTCTAACTCGTCAGTTAACTGTTTTTGAATTGCCTTTTGTACTTCTTCCTTGGCACTTGCATTTGTTTTTTCTGAAAAATAGCCCTGGAGTTGGGTTGTATATTGACTTATCTTGCTGTCTAACTCCTCCAACTGGCTGTGTTTTCGAGCTATTTTCTTCTCGATGATTTCAGTTGCTTCTGCGCTACTAATGTATACTTCATAATTATCTTTATCTATTCTCTCAATACCATTGTGCATTCCATATTGAAAGTCTGGGTCGTTTTTTTGCTCTGCCATATGATTATATTGAATCAATTGAAAAATAGATTAATACCTCGATACTGAGGAGTTAGTGCCATTCTTTTGGTTTAAAAAAGTAGTTGCAAGGTCGTATTCACTTTGAAATAATTGAAGAATGCTCTCCATTTGCTGATTCAGTGCTTCTAGCTTTTGCTGTTCCTCACTTTGTTTATCTGAAAGTGATTTTCGCTTGGATTGGAGCTCGCTTATTTCTTCTCTACTTTCTTGAATTATTTCTTTCTCTTCGGAGTAGATTTTTTTTAATTTTCTTTTGATGGTTCTATTTTGTTGCCAACTTTCCCATTCTTTTCGGATTATACTCAGATTGCCAAGCAGTAATTTCCCTGTAAATAAGAACAAGAAAAAAGTTAGAATAAATAAGGCAATAGAGGCCAAAATACTTAGGATAGGGAATGCTTGCACAAACACAAAAAAAGAGGCAGCAAAAGGAAGTCCCACCTCCTCCAATAGACTCCGAAAACCAACAGATGATTGGGTATCGTGGAGCACAGATTTAGCTTGGAATAAACTAAACATTCCCGCTAAAAATACGCCAATAGATATTAATAAGTGGTTTTGAGGATACGTATTCTTTATCGATTCATCGATAAGAAAAAAGTTGCCAAAAGACATAGCTACCGAGAAGGCCAAACCTACAGAAACACGAAGTAGACCGTGGTCAAGTGTAGGTGTTTCAATTAGTTCGTTTTTTTCGGAAATAAAGTGACTTATTCGCTTTTCAACTTCTGTAATTTGACTATCAACTACATATATTTCTTGCGCTAAGTCTTCAAATTTGGATTTGTAAGGTGCAGAAAGTTGTGCAAAATGAGCTTTTATGGCCTCTCTTTTTGACTCTGGGGGTGTTTGTGTTAGCCCATAAATAACCCCTTCATCTCGTATCGCCTCTTCGTCTATCCAATCTGGACTACCCGAAAAAGCAAAGGAAGGTGTTGTCTCTGGATGCTGTGAGTCATCAGAGTCAGTTTGTTGTTTTGTTAGTTCGTCTTCTTGTTTTGTTTCGTCAAGAGGTGGAGCTAATCGTACTTCCTCTTCCGTATGCGGTAAAGAAGATTGATTTCTAGATGTAAATAGTCGAGTCAGCCAATTCATTCGTAAATAAGAGGGATTTTTCTGTAAAGTAACCTCAAAGAGAATCAATTATTTTATTTCAAGCAAACAAATCAGGATAAATGGTGTAATTGTACGTATATTGGCTTTTTTTACGCGTAATGTTTTACTCTTTATGGATTCTCTTTTTTTTCGAAAAGTAGGCGAAGGTAAGCCACTTGTCATGCTTCATGGCGTTTTTGGTTCGTCAGACAATCTCGTTTCCGTTAGTCGATTGTTAGCAGATTTTGGCTTTTGTGTGTATCTACTTGATGCCAGAAATCACGGCCAATCGCCAAGGAGCGAGGTGTTTAATTACGATGTGATGGCAGATGATTTAGAACAGTTTCTCATTGAGCAACAGGTAGAAAAGCCTGTTTTAGTGGGTCATTCTATGGGCGGAAAAGTCGTGATGAATTATGCGATGAAGTACACGAATTTTGAAAAGCTAGTTATTGTAGATATTGCTCCTAAGTTTTACCCTGTGCACCACGATCATATTATACAAGGTCTTCTTGCCATTGATATGAATAAAATAGCTTCTCGTAAAGAAGCAGAATTGATTTTTGAAAAGTATGTTTCTAGTTTTGATGAACGTCAATTCATTCTTAAAAATATCTATCGTACGCCAGAAGGTGGCTTTGCTTGGCGAATTAATGTACCTGTCCTTGCACGTGAAATTTACCAAATAGGAGGTGAGTTGATTAATCCTAGGGTCGTTGATGTTCCTATCTTGTTTATCGCAGGGGGTGATTCCTCTTATATTCAACCTCAGGATCATTCATTAATTTTGCAGATTTTTCCGTCTGCTTCCTTTGTGACTATTGAAGGCGCGAATCACTGGGTTCACGCACAAAAACCACAAGAGTTTGTTCAACATATTCATACCTTTGCCTTGTCCGAATGACGAATCAATTGTATTTATTACCGACGGTGTTGTCTGATGGCACCACAGAAAAAGTACTCCCCCCGCAAGTAGTTGAGTTAATCGCGCAAATTCCTGTTTTTTTTGTTGAAAACGTACGAACTGCCCGAAGGTTTATCTCGAGTTTGAAACTAGGTGTAGTAATTTCCGATATTCAATTTATTGAATTAACCAAAGAGACCCCAGAATTAGATACTAAAAATCAGCTTGCGAATCTGACAGGAAATGTAGGAGTTTTATCAGAAGCCGGTTGCCCAGGAATTGCAGATCCAGGTTCTGTTGTCGTAAAATGGGCACACATACTGGGTTGGAAGGTAATTCCGATGGTTGGTCCTTCTTCCATTCTTTTAGGACTAATGGGTTCGGGTTTTAATGGGCAATCGTTTACTTTTCACGGCTATCTCCCTATTGATTCAAATGCATTAGCTAAAAAAATGAAAAGTATAATTTCTGAAGTGCAATCCAAAAATGAAACACAAATTTGGATTGAAACACCCTACAGAAATCATGCAATGTTAGAAACGATTTGCAAAGTGACTCCCCCGACGATGCGGTTGTGTATTGGATATGACTTAACTGGGGTAGATGAATTTATTTGGACAGGAACTATTGCACAATGGCAAAAAAAACAAATTCATTTTCATAAAATACCGGCTATTTTTCTTTTAGGGCAATAAAAAAGGGTTGACAACTATAAATTGTCAACCCTTTTTTGTGCATCTCTTATCAGATTATCCTTCAATAATTTCAACCAACTCTAAGTCAAAATTAAGCGGTTGTCCTGCTAATGGATGGTTTGCATCAAGTTTAACTGTGTTTTCTGTTACCTCTCTAATGATAACAGGAACTGTTTGTTGTCCGTTGTGCATGTTTAATGTATCACCTACAACTAGTGGAATTTCTGCTGGAATTTCAGATCTATTGAAGTCAAAAACCATATCAGGATTCAAGTCACCGTAGGCTTCTTCAACAGGGATATGGATGGTTTTTTTATCACCAATCGCCATTCCCATTACACCATCATCAAAGCCTTTGATGACCATTCCGCTACCTGCTTGGAACTCAAGTGGTTCACGTCCTTCCGATGAATCAAATAACGTACCGTCGTTCAAAGTGCCTTTGTAGTGTACTCGAACTGTGTCACCTACCTTTACCATAGTAATAATAATTGTTTGTATGAAAAAAAACAGATTTCTCTGTGAAAATGAAAGTTAATAAGAACGTGCAAAAATAACTCTTTTTGAGGACGGTGCGCCTGTTAATACACAAGTACCCGCTTCTTCTGGAGAATCAAAAGGAATACAACGGATTGTGGCTTTGGTGAGTTCCTTGATTTTTTCTTCTGTTTCGGCTGTCCCGTCCCAGTGAGCAAGTATGAATTTGCCTTGTTCGATAGTTTCTAAGAAGTCCTCCCAAGAATCAACTTTTACTGTATTCTCAGTTCTAAATGTCAGGGCCTTATTGTAGATAGCAGTTTGAATATCCTCCAAAAGTGACTCAATATATTCGCAAATACCTTCAAGTGGCTGTGTTGACTTGGATAAATCGTCGCGGCGAGCTACTTCTACTGTTCCATTTTCTAGGTCACGCATACCAACTGCAAGACGAACGGGTACGCCCTTTAGTTCGTACTCTGCAAATTTCCAGCCGGGTCTCGTTTGGTCGTCGTCATCGAACTTAACAGAAATCCCTTTTTTCTTTAATGTTTTAAGAATTGGGTCAATTTTTTCGCGAATTACATTCAGTTGCTCCTCTCCTTTGTAAATAGGAACAATGACTACTTGAATAGGTGCGAGTTTTGGAGGTAGTACAAGTCCTAAATCATCAGAATGCGCCATAATCAACGCACCCATTAGTCGGGTACTTACCCCCCAAGATGTTCCCCAAACAAAGTCTAAATTTCCTGCTTTGTCTTGAAACTTTACATCAAAAGCTTTGGCAAAATTTTGACCTAGGAAGTGTGAAGTTCCTGCTTGCAGCGCTTTCCCATCTTGCATCATCGCTTCAATACAGAGGGTATCTTCAGCACCTGCGAAGCGTTCATTGGGTGACTTAGCTCCTTTGATAACGGGTAAGGACATCCATTCTTCAGCAAAGGTAGCGTAAACTTCGAGCATTTGTTTCGTCTCTGCTTCGGCTTCTTCTCTTGTTGCATGAGCCGTGTGCCCTTCTTGCCAGAGGAACTCTGCTGTACGCAAGAAGATACGCGTACGCATTTCCCAACGAACGACATTTGCCCATTGGTTAATTAAGATGGGTAGGTCACGATACGATTGTACCCAATTTTTATAAGTACTCCAAATGACGGTCTCAGAAGTAGGACGGACGATGAGTTCTTCCTCTAATTTTGCTTCCGGATCTACAATAACTCCACCGGTTACGGGGTCATTTTTAAGTCTGTAATGCGTCACGACAGCACATTCTTTTGCAAATCCTTCCACGTGTGAAGCCTCCTTTGAAAGGTAAGATTTCGGAATAAACAAGGGAAAATAGGCGTTGGAATGTCCTGTTTCTTTGAACATATCATCTAACGCACGTTGCATTTTTTCCCAAATTGAATAGCCGTACGGCTTGATGACCATACAGCCTCTCACGGCTGAGTTTTCCGCTAGGTCCGCCTTCTTTACTAATTCATTATACCATTCCGAATAATTCTCTGAACGTTTCGTCAGTCCCTTTGCCATGATAAACTGTTAAAGTGTTGTTAATCCTTTGAAAATATGATTATTTTAATTATTTTTAGGCAATTATTTGACAATTAACCGCTGCAAAGATACGTTTTTAACTCAGGAAATTATAATTTTCAAAGACTTGATTCATTCAACCTTTGTATTTCTCTGACAACCTTTTTGCTGCACATTGCGTCTAATTAACAACAAGAAGTATTTCACATGTATAAAATCCCTTCAATATGAAAAAGTTACCATTCGTAAAATATGTGAGTTTGTTGGGTGTTTTGGGTTTCATTGGTTGTACCAATCAAGTGCCAAGGCAAGGTGATTTTGATGATATGTACGGTACATCAGCTAGTGTTGTGGTAATTAATAAGAACTATTACACGACTCCGCCGCAGAGTACTGTTATCCAAGAACCAAACTATTCGTCTGACTTTGACCGCTCCAGTGACTTCTCCGAAGAGCCAATCTCAGATGTTTATTTTCCAGAAGATTACGTTAGCTCAACACAATTCAGAAGAAACGCAACCGCAGCTCCAGGATATTCCTCAGGTTATTCACAAGGATACAGAGAAGGCTGGAACGACTATGCTTGGGCTCAGCCAATGGGTTGGAACTCGCCTTTCAATCGTTTTTCTTACAATCCTTGGTTCGGTGCAGGTTTTAACTCTTTTGATCCGTTTTCTCCTTTCGGTTTCAATGGTTTTTCTCCATTTGGTTTCAATAATTTCAATCGCCTAAATAGATTTTCTAGCTTTGGTCTATATGCTGGTTTTAGTACTGGTTTCGGAGGTTTCTATGATCCATTTTTCGGACCTGGTTTTGGTAATCCTTGGATGATGTCACCTTGGGATTATGGCTTCGGTTTTAGTCCGTTTGGTTTCAATTCATTCGGTTACAGAAACGCCTTCGGCTGGGGTGGTGCAGGCGTATACCGACCTGTCATTATTACAAATAATTACATAGGTTCTGACAAATCACGTATTGCAAGTCGTACGTACGGTGCTAGAACAGGAGGAAGAGCAACAGATAATTACAACGATAGATATCAGGGAAATTCGCGCTCGTCTGCACGCGTTTCTGCGAATACACCTCCTTCTAGAGTAAATGCAACGCAATCTGGTCGAGTCGCCAGCACAGGTTATATAGCTGAAAGAGCAGCGAGAGGTAACGGAAGCTATGTTAACGCGAATCCACCTTCAAATCGCTCGACATCTGCTCGTACGAGCGAAAATGTAGCTTCTCGTTCAGCCTATACAAGAAGTGCTACTTCATCTGCAACAGGTGATTCTTTCAATAGAACCCGTAGCACATCAACATACAACCAGCCTGCTCGCTCTACATCCACTCGTTCATTTGATTATGCAAGACCTGCACGCTCAACTTACAGTTCTCCAAGCTCGGGTTCATCAAGTAGAGCAAGTAGTTCTTCTTCAAGTTATTCACCTTCACGGTCATATTCGCCATCAAGTTCGTCCTCTTCAAGTCGTTCATACTCGGCACCAGCGACAAGAAGTTACAGCCCTTCTAGCAGTAGTGTTGGGAGTTCAAGAGGAAGTAGTAGTGGCTCATCGAGTGGTGGAGGTAGAGGCCCAAGATAAGTAGAAAAATATTTGATGGGTTTGCTTCTAGTCAGATAAAAAATATAACATACCTCGCTAATATGTCCATTGGCGAGGTATTATTTTTAAAAAATTAATGAACGATAAATGATAGTTTCTATGAAAATGTACCGCTTAATTCTTCTTATTTTCTTAGTTTACACTGCAAAAAACGCTTCTGCACAATTAAATTTAACGGGTCACTTTTATGGGCAAGATGCACTTCGTTATTCAGTTTTTCAAACGACAGGTTCTGCTAGAATTCAAGGAATGGGAGGGAATAGCACAGCGTTGGGCGGTGATATTTCTTCTGTATTTAACAATCCAGCTGGACTTGGATTCTACAATCGCTCAGAATTTGTTCTAACACCCTCATTTCAAACGTCTCAGTCTGAGGCAGCATATTTAGGTGATATATCTGTTCAAAAATCTTCAAGTACAAAAATTAATCAAGTTGGTATTGTATTTAACCAACCAGGGGTAGGAACACGAAAAAAAAGAGCATCATTTGCTATAGGTTATAACCGATTGATTGACTTTTCGTCCGATTTTAGGTATAATGGACGTAATGAAAGAAGTTCGATTACAGATTTTTTTGGAGAAAAAGCTACTTCTGAAAATGTAAGTACTGAAGTTTTAGAAAGCGAATTTGATGCGCAGAGCGGACTAGCTGAAACCGCAAGTTCTATGTACTACCAAGCCTTTCTGATTGACCCGTTTGGAGCTGACAACGTATATGTTTCTTCAGAACTTAGCACACCTGTAATACAATCGGGTAGAGTTCGAGAGAGTGGTGGACTTTCTCAGACGAATTTTTCATACGGAGTTAATTTCGATGATGCTCTGTATTTAGGTGGTTCTGTAGGAGTTATTCGTTTGAACTATACTCAATTTTCAGATCATCAAGAGCAATTTCCGAACGGAAACCTGATGAATGGAATCGGCTTTTTTGATGAACTTCAAGCAACGGGAGGAGGAGTAAATCTCACATTAGGTGCTATTTATAAATTAAATAAATTGCTCCAAATTGGAGTTGACTTTACCACACCTACGTCCATGCGGGTAAATGAAACGTACCAGTCTGGCGTAACCATTGATCCAATTCCAGGTCAGATAAGTACGACTTTTACAACAATAGAAACTGTACCAAATGACTTTACCTATCGGGTTAATCTCCCGCTTCGAGCCAATGTAGGTTCAACCATTTTTTTACCTCAGAAAGTAGGTTTAGTTACGGCATCTTTGGGGTATGTAGGATATAATAAAATGAGTGTACAAGATCCAGAAAATGCAAGATGGACAGAGTTACAAAATAGAGAAATCATGGATCGATACCAAGATGTAGTTAATTTCCAGGTGGGTTCCGAGATACGATTAGGTATAGGGCGAGTTCGTGGAGGTATTCAATATTTGACTAATCCTGTAAAGAATGATTTATCGAATGCCCAGAATCAGACGAACGTAACTTTCGGTGCTGGTGTGCGTAACTCAAACTTCTTCCTAGACTTCGCAGGTTTATTTGGCAAAATAAACCGAATTTATACACCTTATGAACTACAAACACCAACGGATTACGCTTCTGTAGAGAATACGGTAAATTTCAGCAGATTCTTAATTTCAGCAGGTATTTTCTTCTAAATTTGAGTAGAGAGTATAGGCGAAGCGATTGTATTTACTTTCGCTTCGCTAACTCAGCTTCTAAAATCCATATAATTGCTTCTGCATCAGTACTACCTTCAACTGTGATATCCGCTTGACGGTACGTAGCTATTCGTGTATTATACGTTGACTCCAGACATACAAATAAATCTTCGTCGTTCACATCCAAAAGGGGTCTTGTTCCGCGCTTAGATTGTCCCATACGTTTTGCCAAAATATGTGGTGGAACATCTAAAAATATACTCCATCCATTTTCTTTGATGTAATTTATTCCATCATGAAAACAAGGGGTACCTCCACCCGTTGCAATAATTGTTTTAGAATTTACAGGGATTTTGCGGAGTTGTTCTGCTTCAATTTTACGAAAATATTCTTCACCATTTAGTGAAAATATATCTGCTATTTTCTTTCCTTCAATCAACTCAATCTTTTGGTCTAAGTCAATGAACTCATAAGACAAGGCTTTGGCAATTTGCTTGCCAAGGGTGCTCTTCCCGGAGGACGGCATGCCAATCATGAATATATTTTTTTCCATATGTTTGGGTTCAATTCTACTCAGGGAGTACGCGTTATTTTTTCAGGAATAGTGCGGTATCCCCATTTATTTATGACAGTTCCATTTTGAAGAAAATAAACGACTGGATTTACACGCGCCATCGTTTTGAGTACTTTTTCATCAATTGTAAAAATAGGTGCCTGGATATTTCTTTTTTTCAATTCATCAGACAAATATTGAGGAACATCCGAGGTAACAAAAACAATATCGAAAGAAGGGTTTTTCGATGTGTTAGAATAGAGCTGTTCAATACGTTTCCAAGTGTCTCTGTGTACAGTCTTTACTTTTTTGAAAGTGATTAGTATTTTATTGCCTTCAAAGCTTGTAGTTGTCCAATCATTGCCAAGTGTATCGCTTAGGCTGTAATCCGTAATTTTAGGAGTTATCTCATCTTCATTCGTTGTGTAAGATTCTATATATTCGAAATTTGAATCCATTAAGTATTCTCTAGATTCAATTTTTTTATTGTTTACTTTATCTTGGAAAATATAAACGATGTCCGGTTTTACTCCGGTTGGTTCCATAAGTTTTTGTATATTATTTCCTTTTGCGTAAGCCAAAAAGTCAAGAGGGGGCAAAAAGTTAATGGCATATAAACCAATTGCGAAACTTATAATTGAACTACCAATAACAAAGTAATGAGATATTCTAGGCGTTTTAAATGCATCTCTGTATATGAAGAAAACAAGAATAACAGCCATTGAGATGATATCCTTGTAAAAAGAATGCCACGGTTTAAGCTTTAAGAAATCGCCAAAGCAGCCACAGTCTGTTACTTTATTGAAAAAAGCAGAGTAAAATGTCAAAAACGTAAAGAATGTCATGAAAGCTAAGACAATCCAAGCTGTTTTTTTCATTTGGAAGCTAAAAAGAAGCGCAACACCAAGAATTAATTCAGAAGCACAAAAAATAAGTGATAAAAGTTGAGACTGATGAGCAAGGAGTGTAAAAAAAGAAGAAAAAGCGGGGAGGTCTGTTGCAAAAACTTCAAAATATTCTTGCAGTTTAAGCCCTGTCCCGTAGGGGTCTACAACCTTTACAAATCCTGAAAAGATAAATTCTACACCTACTAAAATTCGAGCTATGTGGGCAACTTTGAGCATATTATTTAGGTAGTTTGGGAAGTGGTAGCTTGGCCTAACTTGATAAGGCAAAAAACGGCATAATTAATCATATCTTGATAACCAGAACGGACACCTTCAGAAACCAAAGTAAGACCTTGATTATCCTCGATTTGCTTGATTCGAAGCAATTTCATTGATATAATGTCTGTCATAGAGCTTACTCTCATTTCACGCCAAGCTTCACCATAATCATGATTTTTATTGAACAAGAGATGCATAACCTCTTCTATTTGTTTGTCATAAAGCTGTGTTAACACATCTATATGAACATCCTCATGGAGAGAAGTGTTTGAATCAGACAGGATCAATGCCATTAGGCAATAGTTGATGATTCCGATAAATTCAGGAATCTCACCTTCGTCTACTTTATGGAAGCCATTCGTTTGCAGTGTGCGAATTCTTTGTGCTTTTATGTAGATTTGGTCTGTAATACTTGGCAAACGTAAAATTCGCCAAGAACTACCGTAATCTTTGTTTTTGTTTACGAAAAGATTTTTACAAATATGTATGATTGACTTATATTCTTCAATGGTTTGTTCCATTCAATTACTACTGTTTAACGCGTTAATTAGGTCACAAAAGTATGAAAAAAACACTGATTTCAAGAGGTAAATTACTGGATTTGTCCTCACCTAAAATTATGGCTATTCTAAATATGACGCCTGATTCTTTCTATGCGGGTAGTCGATGGTTAGATAAAAAAGAAGATAGATTAGCTCACGTGAAGCAACTTATTGAACAAGGGGCTAATGTTCTGGATATTGGGGGCTATTCTACTCGGCCGGGTGCACTCGAAGTCAGTGAAGACGAAGAAATTGAACGAATAGTACCAATCATTAAAGAGATAAGGTCCGTTAAAAGTTGGAACCACATTTGGATTTCTGTTGATACGTTTCGTTCTCGCGTGGCAATTGAAGCTGTAGAGGCAGGGGCAGATATGATAAATGATGTTTCTGGAGGTAATTTGGATGAAGAAATGTACAAAACAGTTGCTAAATTGAATGTACCTTATGTTCTAATGCATATGCGTGGCACACCACAGACGATGGTGAATTTGGATTATTACCCTTCTTTGGTATACGATGTACTCATCGATTTGCATAAGAAAATAAATAAATTGCAAGCACTCGGTATTTCTGAGATTTGTATTGATCCTGGGTTTGGTTTTGCTAAAAATTTGGAACAAAACTATGAATTGCTTCAAAAGTTAGCATCCTTTTATTCATTAAACTTACCCATATTAGTTGGTATTTCTAGAAAGTCAATGATTTGGAAGTATTTGGAGACATCTGCGAATGACGCACTGATTGGTACATCTGCTTTGCATGCGTTATGTATTGACAAACAAATTGGATTATACAGAGTTCATGATGTAAAAGAGATGAAAGAAGTTATTCGAGTTATTCAAAAGTTAGAAAGTAAAAAATACGCCGTAAAATAATTTTATCCATTTGATAATGTATATGAGGTTTTTTGTGAAAATTATTTCGTATATATTTACGGTAAGTTATTATGCGTTATTATTATACTAAATCTAAATAGTTTGCGCTATGAAAAAAAATTCTTCTTTATTATTATTATTCGGTATTCTGATGGCTTGGAGTACGAGTGTGCTAGCGCAGTCAATCGCTGCAGCTCCAGCACCATCAGTACCACAGGTGACTGGTCTCAATGTCGGTGAGCGTACAAACAACACAATTTACCTCTTCTGGGACTCTGTTTCCGTAGCTTCAACTTATACAGTTGAGTGGACGGAGGATACGACAGGTATTTGGAACAACGTCAGTGTTCCTGCTTCAGCTGGTCCAGCTTTTTTGGTGAATCAGTTGACGAAAAATACGGTTTTCTATTTTAGAGTTAAAGCTGTTGGAACACCACCTGCTCCCTCTACTCCAGGTACAAGTGCAGCACCTGCACCTTCATCCATTGAAGGGGCATACTCTACAATCGTATCAGCAAGAACTCTATCTATCCCGAATTCTCCTTCTAATCTGAGTGCTACACAAACATCAGGGAAGATAATATTGAATTGGAAAGATAATTCGGATGATGAAAATCGTTTTCAAGTGTATCTTTCGTATGATGGTGTAAGCTTCTTAACGATTCCCCCAGCTTTTGCTCCTTCGTCAACGGATTCGTCTGTAAGCTTCATTTATGGCGGACTTCCAGAAAATAGTGATGTGTTTTTTAGAGTTTCTGCTGAGAATCTAGACGGAATTTCTGAGCCTTCTTCTTCTATTCGTCTTATCACAGTTCCTGGAAAAGTATCAACTGTTATTGCTGAAGAAATTGGCTTGGACTATTTCTATGCTTATTGGATTCCATTTAACTCGAATTTTGCAGGTAGAGGGTACACTAGCTATGAGTTTGATTACAAAGAAGCAGATGCTCCTCGTTGGTCAAGCGTAAGCATCCCTGCGTCTGCAGGTCCTGCTGCTATCATCAGAAATCTAACACCAGGTAAGAAATATTTTATCAGAGCAAGAGCATTGAATTTAGGAGGTCGTGGTGATGATTCAGATGTTGTTGAATTAACAACAAAAAGACGTGAGCGTCCAAATGCTGCTTCAAACTTAACAACTCAAGTTGTTTCAGATTCTTCTATCAATGTTTCATGGACACTAGGAGCTGAAGATTTAAGGTTCTTTACAAACACTAGATTCGGACTTGAAATTGAAGTTTTCAACGCAGATACTTCTTTCTTCAAAAGAGTTACAGTCGATACAAAAGCAACAAGTTCTTTGGTTACAGGTCTTAAAGCTAAAACAGCTTACCTATTCCGTATAAACTCTGCTAATGAAGTAGGTGAAGCTCGTACAGCCTTCGTTGTTGATACAACTCTTGGTATTCCTGCTGCTCCGTCTCTATTGGCTGGTACTTCTGCAACAGACGCACTTGGTGATGCAATCGTTAACTTGACTTGGAAAGATAATGCAAGTAATGAAGCGGCTATTTTAGTTCACGTTTTGGAGCCAGGAAAACAACCATTCCCTATCAAACTTGCACCAAATACAGAAGCACTTACACATACACCAGTACAACAAGGTATTACTTACCAATACGTAGTATTTTCACAAAACGAATTCGGTAATTCTGCAACTTCTGACACAATCTCGGTAGAAGTAGGATATATTTCCGCTCCCAATGCACCTTACAACCTAAAAGCAACTTTAGTAGACGGAAAGCCATCTCTAACTTGGTTGGACGATTCATTTGCTGAAGAAAAATTCGAAGTGGAGAGATCTTCGGCTAACTCAACTTTCGCTGTAGTAGGAACTGTTGGAAGAAACGTTACTTCTTTTGTTGACTTAACTGCTGTTGCTGGAACTAGCTACTCTTACAGAGTAAAGGCTGTGAATCCAATTGGCTCATCGGATGCTTCAAATACAGTAACTATTACTGCAACTGCAGCGGCAGCCGGATTTGTGGTGTTCCCTAACCCGACTGTAAGTTCTGTTACTGTCGATATGTCGAATACAAATGCAAAAGGAACTGTTCAAGTGAATATTATTGATCAAACAAACAGAGTAGTAAGGTCGCAGAAATTTAGAGCGCAAGAAGGCGTAAATGTAGACATGAGTTCTCTACGTGAAGGCGTTTACACAATTTCTGTTTCTGGAGATGGTGTTAAAATGAGCAAGAAAGTAGTTAAGAACTAATTTGCTAGATTGACTCAGAAATTTGTAAGTTTATAAAAAAACGGTACTGAAAAACTTCAGTACCGTTTTTTTATAAACTTAATGCAATAGTACAAAATATAAATGAAGTCCATTAGACTACCTCAACTCGACTACCTTCGTGGCTTAGCTGCTGTAGGAATATGCTTTTATCATCTCATACTCTGGAATACAAACCAGGTGTTGTCGGCAAGTTCAATATTAGGTAAAATAGGGGTTTATGGTGTAACCATTTTCTATTTACTAAGTGGGTATACTCTTGCTCTAGTGTATCAAAAAGTTGATTTTAGAACTAAAACAGAATGGAAAATATTTTTTTTAAAAAGATTTTTTAGAATCTATCCTCTCCTTTGGTTCTCTACATTATTCACACTTTTTTATATTCAGGCTAATCATTCATCCTTAGAAATTCTCCTAAATTTAACAGGGTTATTTGGTTTATTTTCATGGGATAAATACATTGCAACGGGGGCATGGTCTATAGGTAATGAGCTTTTTTTTTATTTATCTTTCCCTTTTTTGATGTGGTTGCGCAAAAACTCAAGGATATCATTTACAGTAATTGGTATGATATTTTTTCTTATGCTTCTCTACCAGTCATTTTATCTATTAGTTCCAACAATACCCTTATCCAGCCAATGGCCCGTATATATATCCCCATTTAGCCAGATTTTCTTTTTTTATATTGGGATAGCCATCCAACCTATTAGGTTAGGTCAAAGACAATTAGTTGGAATCTTTATTCTCTTGTTTCTCGCAATTGTATTTTACCTTTTGCCCGTCGATGGCGATCAAATCACCCTTGTTACGGGTTGGTTACGGATAGTTTTTGTTTTGTTATGTATTTCCTTTGTTTTGATTCTTGCCCACATTAAGGTAGGAATGGACAACCCGATACATTTTGTTTTAAACTGGTTAGGTGAGATTAGCTATTCTGTTTATCTACTACACCCCATTTGTTTCAAAATATGGCCACCTCTATTTAGATTTACAAACTTGCCGGTAGGATACTTTTGGGAAACGCTGGTTGTTTTTATATTCTTAAGTAGTACTATCATGTATTATTTCTTTGAAAAATCATTTATCCGGTTAGGTCAGTACATGACGAAGCGTAAATAATTTACTGTTTAAATGCTTGTTTTGTACTACTTTTGTAAAACATTAGAATTATACACTGGTTTTTTAGAATAAATACTTGTAATACCCAATTATTGACAGAGTGAAGAATATTAGAAATTTTTGTATCATAGCCCATATAGATCATGGAAAAAGTACATTAGCGGATAGACTTTTAGAGTTTACCGGTACAACTTCGCAAAGAGAAATGCAGGCTCAACTTCTTGATGACATGGATTTGGAAAGAGAACGTGGTATCACGATTAAAAGCCATGCGATTCAAATGAAATATAGTTATCAGGGAGAGGAATATACATTAAACCTAATTGATACTCCTGGCCACGTCGATTTCAGTTATGAGGTGTCTCGCTCGATAGCAGCTTGCGAAGGCGCGCTATTAATCGTTGATGCAGCTCAAGGTATAGAGGCGCAAACTATTAGTAATCTTTTCTTGGCTCTTGATCACGGCCTAGAAATTATTCCAGTAATGAATAAAATTGACCTTCCTGGTGCTAGACCTGAAGAGGTAAAGGATCAAATCGTTGATTTAATTGGAATTGACCCTGACCTCATTATTCCTGCTTCAGCTAAGGAAGGAATAGGCATCACGGATATTCTTCATGCTATTGTTGAGCGAGTTCCAGCACCCCAAGGTGACCCAGATGGAGTGCTCCAAGGTCTTATTTTTGACTCAGTATTTAACTCTTATAGAGGTATTGAAGTAATCTTCAGAGTGAAAAATGGCCGTATCCGCAAAGGTGATAAAGTGAAATTTATGGCTACTGGAAAAGAATACGAAGCAGATGAAATCGGTAATTTAGGTCTACAGAAAAAACCCAAAGATGTACTCGAATGTGGTGATGTAGGTTATCTTATTTCTGGAATTAAGGTAGCAAAAGAGGTAAAAGTTGGAGATACCATCACACATACTGCTCGTCCTGCAAATGTAGCTATCAAGGGATTCGAAGAGGTAAAACCAATGGTTTTTGCTGGTATATATCCCGTTGATACAACTGAATTTGAAGACTTAAGAGAAGCGATGGAAAAGCTTCAATTAAATGATGCTGCATTAGTTTGGGAACCTGAAACTTCAGCAGCACTTGGTTTTGGCTTTCGTTGTGGCTTCTTGGGGATGCTCCATATGGAAATCGTACAGGAGCGTCTAGAACGTGAATTTGATATGACAGTTATTACTACGGTACCTTCTGTAAAATTCAACGTAATTGATAAGAAAAATAATGTTATTCCCGTTTCTGCGCCTTCGGAAATGCCAGACCCGAATCTCGTAAGTTGGGTAGAAGAGCCTTTTATTAATGCGCAAATTATTACGGCTGCTGAATACGTTGGCCCGATTATTTCTCTTTGTATGGATAAACGAGGGTTGATTAAAAATCAAGTCTATTTGACATCCAATCGTGTAGAACTTTCTTTTGATTTGCCTTTAGCTGAAGTTGTATTTGACTTCTTTGATAAGCTGAAAACAATCTCGAGAGGTTATGCATCTTTGGATTACAGTCTTTCAGGCTACAGAGAATCAAGTTTGGTCAAACTAGATATTCTTTTAAATAGTGAACCTGTAGATGCTCTCTCAGCTATTGTTCACCGAGATAAAGCATATGAGTGGGGGAAAAAGCTATGTGAAAAGCTAAAAGAACTTTTGCCAAGACAACAGTTTGAAATTGCTATCCAGGCTGCTATTGGTGCAAAGGTAATCGCACGTGAAACTGTTCGAGCGCTGCGAAAAGATGTGACAGCTAAATGTTATGGTGGTGATATCTCAAGAAAAAGAAAACTACTCGAAAAACAAAAGAAAGGAAAGAAAAGAATGCGTCAAATTGGCTCTGTAGAAGTCCCTCAAGAAGCATTCATGGCCGTTTTGAAAATAAATTGATAGTTTTTTCTGAGTATATTTGAACATAAACCATTAATTTTGGCATACAGATTTAATTCTAAGCACTTACATAAAGACAGAAATAAAACATGGCAGAAGTAATCAGAATGCCCAAGATGAGTGACACTATGGAAGAAGGTGTCATTGCAGCTTGGAATGTGAAAGTTGGTGATAAAGTAAAATCCGGTGATATTTTAGCTGAAGTCGAAACCGATAAGGCAACAATGGATATGGAGTCCTACGAAGAAGGAACTATTCTATACATTGGGGTTGAAAAGGGACAGGCTGTACCTATCGATGCAATCATTGCAGTTATTGGTAAAGAAGGAGAAGAGTTCGCACATCTCCTTGGTGGGAACGCAGCTACATCAGTTGTCGCTCAAGACACTGTCACAGCCCCTAATATTGAAGATAAGTCTCCTGTTGAGAAAATTGATACTTCTGATATCAATGCTGCTATTGTTCGGATGCCCCTCCTTAGTGATACCATGACGGAAGGTGTTATTCATACTTGGCTTAAGCAAGTAGGTGATACTGTAAAGTCTGGTGATTTACTAGCCGAGATTGAAACCGATAAGGCAACAATGGAGTTAGAGGCTTATGATGAGGGTACGCTCCTCTACATCGGTGCTGAAGCTGGTAAAGCAGTACCCGTAAACGCAATTATTGCTGTAATCGGTGATAAAGGAGCTGATTTTAATCGCCTTCTTGCAGCTGACTCTGCGGATGTCAAAGCATCGTCTCAGCCATCTGTTGAACAAAACTCGCCAAGTCCAAAAGCAGAAACTCAACCACAAAAAGTGGAGGTTGTACAAGCAGCTGATACAGCTACAACTACCAATGGTCGTATTCTTGCCTCTCCTTTAGCTAAAAAGTTAGCCGAGGAAAAAGGAATCAATATGGCGGATGTCAAAGGTTCTGGAGAGGGCGGACGTATTATTAAATCTGATATTGATAACTATGTACCGGTAGCAAAAGTTGCTACATCAACGCAACAAAGTGCTCCAACCCAAGCCGCATTCGGAACCGAAAGTTTTGAAGAGATTGGATTGACGCAAATGAGAAAAGCAATTGCTAGAAGTTTGGCTGAATCTCAGTCGAGCGCTGTTGATTTCCAATTAACTATGGAAATCTGTATGGATAAGGCAATAGAAGCGCGTACAATCATGAATCAAGCGTCTCCTGTCAAAATTTCATTTAATGATATGGTTTTGAAAGCTTGTGGTGTTGCATTGACAAAACATCCAAATGTGAATTCATCTTGGAGAGATAGTCACATCAAAAGAAACCAACATATACATATCGGTATGGCTGTAGCCATCAACGATGGTCTCGTTGTTCCAGTAATTCGTTTTGCTAACACGCTCTCTTTATCCACGTTAGCTGCTACTACGAAAGAACTCGGTGGAAAAGCTAAAAATGGTCAATTACAACCAAAAGACTGGGAAGGTAATACATTTACGGTAAGTAATTTAGGAATGTTTGGTATTGAGTCTTTCACGTCGATTATCAATAATCCTAAAAACGAATCATGTATTCTCTCAGTAGGTGGGATTAAAGAGACGGTTGCAGTGAAAAACGGACAGTTCTATGCCACCAACATCATGAAAGTTACACTAACTTGTGACCACCGTGTCGTGGACGGTGCTACTGGAGCGGCTTTTTTAGTAACATTGAAGCAACTTTTGGAAGAACCTTATACATTATTGGTTTAATCAACTCATTTTCCTTTCAGCCCCTTGGATTTTATTCGAGGGGCTTTTATATTTAAACTTATGGAAAAAATACACGCAA
>JBKBRQ010000398.1:0-1096 GCA_046292055.1 Spirosomataceae bacterium
CACGAGATTGAATATCAGATAACTGAAATCTCTCCATCAATTTATTACGAGCTTCCTCAGTATTTTTAGACGCCTTAATTAATGCTATTACTTCGTCAATATTATCTGAAGCAATAATCAAACCTTCTAAAATATGAGCTCTTTCTTCGGCTTTGCGCAAATCAAATTGTGTTCTACGAATAACCACATCGTGACGGTGCTCTACAAAATAATGAATCATATCTTTCAGATTCAACATTTGCGGACGTCCTTTTACCAAGGCGATGTTGTTTACACTAAATGAAGATTGCAATTGTGTAAACTTATAAAGCGTATTCAAAACTACGTTTGGAGTAGCATCACGTTTTAAGATATACACAATTCGCATTCCGTTTCTATCTGATTCGTCGCGAATATTAGCAATACCATCGATTTTTTTATCGTTTACCAAATCAGCAGTACGCTTAATCATGTCTGCTTTATTGACTTGGTATGGAATTTCAGTAACAATAATACACTCTCTTCCATCAACTTCTTCAAAACCAACTTTGGCACGCATGACAATACGTCCTCTTCCGGTTTTAAAAGCTTCGCGAACCCCTTCGTAACCATATATTATACCACCTGTAGGGAAATCAGGCGCTTTAATATGTGTCATCAACTCGTCAATCTCAATATCGGTATTGTCGATATAAGCCAACGTACCATTGATAACTTCGGTAAGGTTGTGTGGTGGCATATTAGTAGCCATACCTACTGCAATTCCTGTTGCTCCGTTTATCAATAAAGTCGGAACGCGTGTTGGCATTACTTTCGGTTCATATAAAGTATCGTCAAAGTTCAATTGAAAATCGACTGTTTCTTTTTCGATATCTGCCATGATTTCTTCAGAAATCTTGCGCATTCTAGCCTCGGTGTAACGCATTGCTGCAGGGCTATCGCCATCTACAGACCCAAAGTTACCTTGACCATCAATTAATAAGTAACGCATGCTCCATTCCTGAGCCATACGCACCATGGCATCGTACACAGAAGTATCACCGTGCGGGTGGTACTTACCAAGAACCTCTCCTACAATTCTTGCGGATTTTTTATGGGCTTTATTTGAAAAAACTCC
>JBKBRQ010000399.1:0-1093 GCA_046292055.1 Spirosomataceae bacterium
GCTCACTTCCTCCTTTTGAAAGGATATTTTTACGGAATGATTCTGCCACTTCTTTGTTGAATATTCCTTTCTCTTTGAATAATTCAAACGCATCTGCATCCAAAACTTCTGACCATTTGTAGCTATAATAGCCCGCAGAATATCCACCCGCAAAAATATGTGAGAAGGAAGTAGAGGTCGCAATGCCTTCGGTTGTTGGGTACAAACGTGAACCCACGTCTGCTTTCTTCTCAATTTCTTGAACACTCTCACCTGTCGGAACAGTGCTGTGCCAAGTCATGTCAATCATACCCAAACCAATTTGACGCATTGTTCCCACACCCGCCATGAAGTTTGAACTCGCCTTTAGTTTGGTGATTAATTCTGCCGGAATCACTTCTCCCGTTTGGTAATGCTTCGCAAACAAACGAAGAACTTCTGGCTCTTCTGCAAAGTTTTCCATGATTTGGCTTGGTAGTTCGACAAAATCCCACGCCACACTTGTCCCAGAAATAGAAGCGTATTGTCCGCTTGCCATCATCGAATGCAAGGCATGACCAAACTCGTGGAACAACGTAGAAACCTCGTTGAAAGTCAACAAAGAAGGCTTTGTGGCTGTTGGTTTCGAGAAATTACATACATTCACAACATGCGGTCTAAATTCTTTGCCATTTTGTACCCATTGGCTTTGTACCGAGTTGTTCCAAGCACCTGCACGCTTGCCGGCACGCGGGAAATAGTCACCGTACCAAACAGCCAATAATTTGCCGTTTTTGTCAAAAACTTCGTACGCGCGTACATCTGGATGCCATCCTTCAATCGCTGGATTTAGTTTGAATGTAATGCCGTAAAGTCTATTTGCTAATGTGAAAATACCGTCTAATACGTTTTCGAGTTGAAAATACGGCTTCAGGATTTCGTCGTTGATTGCGAATTTTTCTTTCTTCAGTTTTTCTGCATAATACGAAACATCCCAACGCTGTAAAACGGGTTCATTGAAACCAAGACTTTGCGCGTATTGTGTCAATTCTTTGATTTCCGCCGTTGCCGCAGGTTCAGCGTATTTCTTGACATTTTCTAGGAAATCCCAAACGATGGTTTTTGAATTTGCCAT
>JBKBRQ010000400.1:0-1089 GCA_046292055.1 Spirosomataceae bacterium
AAAGCAAAACCAGCAGTTGAGGCTGTAGAAAATAAGGCGGAAACAACGGACGAGGAAAAACCAAAACCCAAGTTTGTGCCGAAAGTAAAACCAGCAGTTGAGGCTGCAGAAAATAAGGCGGAAACAACGGACGAGGAAAAACCAAAACCCAAGTTTGTGCCGAAAATAAAACCAGCGGTTCAGGCTGTAGAAAATAAGGCGGAAACAACGGACGTGGAAAAACCAAAACCTAAGTTTGTGCCGAAAATAAAACCTAGTTAAGAAGTGAAAGAATTTTTACATTTTTTTGAATCAGAGGGTACTTTTTGGGTCGCTCGGCTCACATTCATCTTCTTTGCGTTGATGACAATTGTCGGGGCAGCCATTCTATTGATTTCGCAGAAAGTCATGTATGCCGCTTTCGGATTACTCATTTCTTTTTTAGGAGTAGCGGGAATTTACGTCTTTGCAGGGGCAGATTTTCTAGCCGTAACCCAAATAATGGTATATGTTGGTGGAATTTTGGTTCTCTTGATTTTCGGGGTCATGTTGGTACGTGACGGAGAGGAAGACGTGAAAGAAGTCGAATTACCCTTGACCGGATTATTATCCGTATTGGCTTTTTTTGCTTTTTTACTCCTATTTTTATTGGAGGCACGCTTTAAGTTAGGAGTAGGTGAACAAAATCAGCCAATAGCAAGTACTGTAAAATCGTTCGGAATTGCGTTTGTAACAGACTACGTACTCCTGTTTGAGTTAATTGGCTTGCTCTTATTAATTGCATTGGTGGGCGCAACTTATGTAGCTCGTGCATCTAAAAACAAAGAGAAATGATACCATTACATTACTATTTACTTACAGCTGCGATGCTGTTTTCGCTTGGACTAGCAACATCCTTATTAAAAAAACAAGCAATTTTTGTATTAATGGGCATCGAGTTGATGTTGAATGCGGTGAACATTAACTTTGTGGCATTCAGTCAATACGACCCCAATTTTTTACAAGGTCAAATGTTCAGTTTATTCGTCATCGTTGTAGCAGCAGCGGAGGTGACCGTAGCATTAGCGATAGTCATTCGGTTATACAGTCATTACAAAACCACGCGTTTGG
>JBKBRQ010000401.1:0-1055 GCA_046292055.1 Spirosomataceae bacterium
CTTTTGAAAGCCGCACCGACCTAAACCAGTCTATTCCAGACAAATCACTGCGCGATATTCTCTACCGCACGCTGCTTCTTTCAGGTTCTCTGACAGATACCTTGGAGATATTTCCCCAAATCCGGAATGGCATGAGTATTCTCGTTGGCGCAATTGCCTTGCTCATAGCAGTATTTTTCTGTTTGCGACTCCCCTACCAAGCACTTCTACAAAAATACAAACCCATTCCACCGGCTTACCTCCTACTTGCTGCCATGGCGTTGTTCGTCATTGGAACAATCCTCGGAACCGTTCTCGCCCGATTTGCTTATGACAGCTCCATCTTGTTTACCAGCAAATACAAGATATATTCGAATCTACTCGTACTTATTTCTGGGACGATGCTGCTTCATCTTTTGCCCATACAATTCCGTGAAAAAACAGCTTTTACGCTTGTTGCATTGGCTGCTCTTACGTACATCAATAGTTACATCGCCGACAAACGTTTTCATCTTTATACATACCAAGACCGCATGGTTGAGTTAGGGAATTTATCCCGCGATAAAAATGCGATAACTATTTCTCCTCTTCTGCAACGCATTTATAAACGTCCAAATTTATGGATTAATCAACGGCTTCATTTCGGGAATGCCCCTGTTTATTCCAAATGGATTGATTCTGTGCAAATTAACCCTGAAACCGTTCAATATTTTGAGTTTGGGGATAGCCTGTATGATACGCCTGAAGGGCAATTTGACGCTGCCTTTTTAGTACTCCGCTCCGATAGTATCCTTCGCTTTTTTCCGATGTATCGCGCCGTTCACCCCAACCCTGTGAAGCGTATTTTCTCGCATTGGTCGAGTTCACTTTCTGCGGAAGTCAGTCGAGTCAATTTCCCGTCTGGCATTTACGAAGCCTATGTTTTGTTAAAAGATGGGCACGAAGAAAAACTACTCAATACACAAAAAACCATCCGGATTATGGGTATTCGCAAACCCGAAGAATACGCCACCAAAAACTGGTAAATACACATGTCATTATCTTATATAAAGCCCCTAGATGGGATTCGTTTTCTT
>JBKBRQ010000402.1:0-1045 GCA_046292055.1 Spirosomataceae bacterium
CCGAAATCAGTACCCTTCCTGACTACGTTAGTTTCGACTTCGCTCAACCAACATAGGTTAGAAACCGAAACTAGTCACATCCACCAACCAACAAAGGTTGACATCAGAAACGATTAAAAAATATACATCTCTGCTAGAAAAGGTAAGGAGGTTGTATGTAACGTCCCAACAACCTCATGTAAATAGTCGATAAGGTATATACGATAGTTGAGTGACTATCCGTCGTGTTGGTTGAGCGCAGCCGCGTTGTTGGTTGAGCGCAGCCGCGTTGTTGGTTGAGCGCAGCCGAAACCAACACCTCATTCCCCCGTTGGTTCTTGAGCTTGAATGGTGATAATTTCCTTCAAACGGGTGGTGTAGCGTGTTATTTTTAGTATTCGATTCATTCCAAAAGGCATGGTTTTGTCTTGATTTTCGGAATTGAGTTAATCTAGTAAAATAACAACATACACAACCGTATAACCCGGGTAAATGATAGAAAGAAACAGTTGGTTGTTTTGATAAGCGAGGCGTTCTAATTTGAGGGTACAGGAACTGCCCGCTTTGTCGATGCAGGAGTAAATTAATGTGATGTCATTCTCATTCTTTGTTTTCGGTGAGTTGTAGTCAATGATGTCATAGACTTGTGTTTCTTTTGTATAAATATGGATACGGCTTTCGTCTGTGTCAATAGTAATCAACGCGTTTACTTCTTCCCATGGTGCCCATTCACTTCCCCTCGAGTTTGTTAATGTTTGTCGAAAAGTATAGTCCGTTGTTTTGAATTTATAAACCTGTGCGGATGCTGAAAAAGTCATCAACAAAGCGAAAACGATAAATAGGAGAGTAGCTGTTTTTTTCATGTTATTCTTGATTAGATAAAAGAACGAGATTTGGATGTTTACCTCGTTCGTATTGTTGGGACAAAATAAGTACTTAATCGTGCAATCTAACTGCACAAATAAAAAATCAACTCAATTAGAAATGATTGTAGAAGATTTGAGAGAATGAAAGAATAGGATAAATGGAATGGCGTGTATTGGTTTACGTTGTGGGGTGATTTCGA
>JBKBRQ010000403.1:0-1025 GCA_046292055.1 Spirosomataceae bacterium
GTGTAATTTATTGTCAAGTGCGACTGAACAGTAGCCGGAAGTTCCGATAAACTTACATACTTAGACGAATTTCCAGACTGGGTATATGTTTTTTTCTGACGCTGTGAAATCCATTGACCCGCGCCATCAAACAAAACAGAGATTTCTTCATTCGCTGTTTGAATTTTCACCTCATACAGCATAATTTCTCCGTTGATTCCCTCTGCCTCTGCTTTTACAAATGTGGCACCCGCAAAAGTAGCTTGTATATAGTTTTGAATGGCGACAGGTAACGTGGACAAAGTAGTAAAGTAACTCTCCTCTGAATTGCCTTCGATGTCTAAATAGAGAAGTTTGTTCTCTTGCGAATAATACGCCTCAAGCTCTGTTTGATTGTATCGAATCGTAACTTTGGTAACTAATTGATATGCATAATCGTCCTCTATTTCTTGCTTTGCATAGATAAAAAGATAACCCGGAAAACGCTGTGCCAAGTCTCGTCCTATTGCGCCATTCGTGATACTTTCTGCTGATACGTATTTTTCGTTACTCTTATTTTTGAGAGAAACTTTCTTGAAAACGCCTGTTGATGAAAAGGTGATTTCTTTCAATTGTCCCGCATCGAGTAGCAAAACTTCGTATTCGTACATAGTCCCATTTTTCGTTTCGGCTTCAGCATAAATGAATTGAGCAGAAGGATATTGGGTCGAAATATACGTCTGAATACTTGTTGGAAGTTCTGTAATGAGTAGTTTTTGATCATCCGATGAAGTAGAGTTGTCGTCTGACGATGTACTTGCTTCTTGTTGTTGAACTACGTTGTTGTCACTGACTGGAGAAACAAGTGTCTGGTCTGCTTCACAAGAAAGCAAAGCAGTAGCTAACATCCCGACAGGGATTAAGAATAATTTGTTCATTTTTTGGATGATTAGTTAATGAATGAAAATGATAAGTTGTTCGTAATTAGTCGTCTATGCGAAGAAAAACGCCGTTTTTGTCGAATTTTAAAGAAACTTGATTAGATAGATAGGCTTCTTGTTTTCTGT
>JBKBRQ010000404.1:0-996 GCA_046292055.1 Spirosomataceae bacterium
GTGCCGTGAGGTGTTGGGTTAAGTCCCGCAACGAGCGCAACCCCTATCGGTAGTTGCCAACAGGTAAAGCTGGGGACTCTACTGAGACTGCCTACGCAAGTAGAGAGGAAGGTGGGGACGACGTCAAGTCATCATGGCCCTTACGCCTAGGGCGACACACGTGCTACAATGGGCGGTACAGAGGGTAGCTACTTAGTGATAAGGTGCCAATCTTGAAAGCCGCTCTCAGTTCGGATTGCAGGCTGCAACTCGCCTGTATGAAGCTGGAATCGCTAGTAATCGCATATCAGCCATGATGCGGTGAATACGTTCCCGGACCTTGTACACACCGCCCGTCAAGCCATGGGAGTTGGGTAGACCTGAAGCGGAAGGTAAAAGACTTCGTTAGGGTAGAACCAGCGACTGGGGCTAAGTCGTAACAAGGTAGCCGTACCGGAAGGTGTGGCTGGAACACCTCCTTTTTAGAGATAGTGTAAACGTTGTTTGCATGAATAATAACAGAGGAAACGACAAGAAGTCACGCTTATACTCCAACAATGAGTTAATATTTGCAATGAGGAAATGCAGGGATGTAGTCCCAGGACAGGCATGGATTGTATTAGATGTGAGATGTTCTGGACACGAGAGGGCTTGTAGCTCAGGTGGTTAGAGCGTTACACTGATAATGTAAAGGTCCGTGGTTCGAGTCCACGCAGGCCCACGACCTAAGAGAGGGGGATGAGCTCAGCTGGCTAGAGCACTTGCTTTGCAAGCAAGGGGTCATCGGTTCGACTCCGATATTCTCCACGGAGATTAGATTTACCTGACGGGTGTAGTACTGTTAGGGTTTAGATTTGACAAGTTGTTAGTTATTTGGAAGCGAGATTAGTCTTGTGGAAGGGTACTAATGAGTTACGTTCATTGACATGATGGGAAATACTGAGAAGAGATTAAAAAGATAGCGAGAGCTAAGAAAGGGCGTACGGGGGATGCCTAGGGTCTCAGAGGCGAAGAAGG
>JBKBRQ010000405.1:0-981 GCA_046292055.1 Spirosomataceae bacterium
CATACGAAATTAGGCTTTTTTTTGGAATGAATGAAGTAACTAAACAAGTAGCACAAAGTACGAGAAATACATCAATTTTCAAGATTTATTTGATGAGAAACAGAGCAAATTCGTACGTAACGTGTGTTCGATTAGGATAGTACTTGTATAGACAAAACCTCCTCCATTGAAACCAAATGGAGGAGGTTTTAAATAATCATGAAAAGAAAGAGAGATTAAGAAGTCAATCGTTGACGTACAATCTCATATAAAATCACTGCCGTAGCAACGGAAACATTCAGCGAAGAGACATTTCCAGACATAGGAATCTTGGAAACGAAATCACATTGACGGATAAGGCTTTCTGAAATTCCATCTTCTTCTGACCCCATTATGACTACAGTCGGAACAGTAAACGGAACATCATAAATATATCCTTCTCCTTTTTCTGTACATGCAACTACCTGAAAACCAGACAGTTTTAATTCTTCAACCGCCTTAGACAAATCATTTTCTCGACAAACCGGAATGAAGTTCAATGCCCCTGATGAAGTTTTCATAGCATCTGAATTAACCGCAGCTCCACCACGTGTCGGCACGACAATCCCGTTTACGCTTGTACATTCCGCTGTCCGTGCAATAGCTCCGAAATTCCGAACATCCGTAATTCTATCTAACACCAAGATTACGGGCACAACGCCGGACTCAAACGCATCTGCAACAATATTGGAGAGTTTGGCATAATTTACCGCCGAAACGAAAGCAATAACGCCCTGGTGGTTTTTCCCGGTGATACTATTTAGTTTTTCAGAAGGCACCCGTTGCACAGGAATATCACGCTCTTTGGCAATGCGTTCTACTTCCGAATGTCCAAACTCACGTTGAATAAGAATTTTGTCAATTTCTTTCTCTGAACGAAGCGTTTCCAAGACAGACTGTACACCAAAAACCATGGATTCTTTGTCAATCTGGCTTGTAGATTTTTTTATGTATCGGTATTTG
>JBKBRQ010000406.1:0-971 GCA_046292055.1 Spirosomataceae bacterium
TCACAGATAAACCATGACGGAATCGATGCAGTAATTGTCTTGGAAAAATAAAAATCTTTTGATTATTTGTATCTTTGAACGCCTAGAAAGGCAATTCATTCATAAAAAAGAGTTTTAGAAAAGCATTTACATGGGAAAGACCAATGTTGCCATCTTATTTGGCGGAAAATCAGCGGAACACGAAGTTTCTTTGCGCTCAGCGAAGAGTATCATTGAAGCCATTGACAGAGATTTATTTGACATTCATCTTGTCGGGATTGATAAAAAAGGCCGCTGGCTTCATTTTCCGTTGGATGCCTATTTAGAAAATGCCCTTGACCCAAAAACCATCCGATTGGCTGCCGGAGGACAAGCTGTAACTATGGTATCGGAAGAGGAAAAAGCCTATTTAACGGTAGCTCATTCCTCCGAAAAACTCGCAGAGATTGATATTGTTTTTCCGGTTATGCACGGTAGTTTTGGCGAAGATGGTGTTCTGCAAGGTATTTTACGAGGTTTGGAAGTCGCTTTTGTTGGTGCAGATTTACTCGGAGCAGCTGTAGGAATGGACAAAGACGTAGCAAAAAGATTGTGGCGCGATGCGGGAATTCCGGTGGCTCGTTTTGTGACTTTGCACAGACATACACGTTCAACAGCTAATTTCTCAGCCATTGTGGAAGAGCTTGGCTTACCACTTTTTATAAAACCCGCTAATGCAGGTTCGTCTGTTGGAGTACATAAAGTGACAAATGAACAAGAATTTGACCGTGCCTTGGACGATGCTTTTTTATATGACCGAAAAATATTGGTAGAAGAAGCTATTGTAGGGCGTGAAGTAGAAATTTCTGTTTTGGGGAATGAATTTCCGAAAGCTTCGGTCGTTGGCGAAATCATCGCGTCTGCTCAATTTTATTCGTACGAAGCTAAATACATCGATGCAGATGGTGCCAAATTGGTGATTCCTGCGCAAATCAGTGAAAAAGCAGATCAAT
>JBKBRQ010000407.1:0-663 GCA_046292055.1 Spirosomataceae bacterium
GTGGGGGTAGATGTCACCTCCACTTTTCCCATCACAGTAGATAAATTACCCAAAGTCGGACATGTCCGGCAGGTAGGTTCAGAAGCGATTTTAAGTTTACGCCCAACAGAGGTAGTTGTCATGCAAGAGAGCGGATTTCGGCCAGAGCTCATACGGCAATTGGAACAAGCGGGCGTAAAAGTTACGCAATTCAAGCAGACATTTAGTCCGGCAGGTACAGAAGAATTAATCAAACAAATGGCCTTGCATTACAAAAAAGTAGCACAGGGGCAAAAAATGATACAAACCATGCGAGCACAGATGCGCAAAACGGTTGCTGCTAAAAATCGACCAAAAGTACTTTTTGTCTATGCACGCGGCGCCGGTTCTTTGCAAGTAAGTGGGAAAAATACGTCTGTGGATCAACTGATTCATTTGGCAGGTGGAACCAATGCTGTGCAAGGTTTCGACGACTTCAAACCACTAACGACCGAGTCCTTGGTTGCAGCCAATCCAGACTATATTTTGCTATTTAGTTCGGGGCTTCAAAGTGTCGGTGGTATGGAAGGTTTACTCAAAATACCCGGTATGAAGCTTACAACCGCAGGCAAAAAGCAACAAGTTATTGAGATGGACGGCTTGCTGCTTACGGGTTTTGGTCCTCGATTAGGATTGGCCGTTCAG
>JBKBRQ010000407.1:673-907 GCA_046292055.1 Spirosomataceae bacterium
CTCCTTTTCATTCTTTTTCTAGTCTGTCTTTCCGCCTGGTTTGGCCTCACATTAGGAGCAATTCCGATGCGATGGCAAGAGGTCATTTCTATCCTTTGGACGAACGCTATTGGCGACTCTTCCCCTTCTAATTTAGACGCCATTGTTTGGCATATTCGTACGCCCCGTGTCTTGCTTGGGCTTGTCATTGGCGCACTTCTCGGACTTTGCGGTGCAGCCATGCAAGGATTATTC
>JBKBRQ010000040.1:0-16193 GCA_046292055.1 Spirosomataceae bacterium
GGTAACGATTCTTGGATTCTGTCTGTAAAATACGAATGATGAGTTCTTGAATCAGGAAATCAGCGAAAATATCTTTGGATGGATGTTGCTCTGTAAAAATAAAAATCAACCGTTGCAGAATTTGATTAATCGCCATGTCATTGGTAAAATGGAAATTATAGTCTGTCATAGACCACTCTTTTCCATCGCATTTTGGAAATTTATCGTTCAACATATCAATCATTTCTTGGAGTTTAAAATCCGCGAAAGTCATAGCAAGACATTGCGTGGGCGACTGCAAAGAAGCTTCAGGAAAATCAATGCACATTAATTCGTTTTGGGGAAGAATCACGGATTCACCTGGCAGGAAATCAAACGCATGTAGACCAGCTAAATGCATCACTTTTTTTCCTTTAATCATACTTGCAAGCACGGGTTCATGAAATTTAAGTAAGACTTTTTCAGCTTGCTTATGCGTTTCAAAAATATTTAGTTCGGCATGATTCAACGTATGTATGGTCCGATTTTCGACTAGATTTTCCAACTTTCGGTTGGTATAAAATTGATTGCTGAGTTCCATAAGAAAGAGAGAATTAACAACATGCGGGGAGAGAATAGCCACAAGTTACGCATTATTACTTTTCCGTCAAAGAATAGGATATTTTACATAACAACTTGTTTTACAAATATATATTATTGTATTATTTTAATTTTTTATAAAATAAAATAATGATAGAATTTGAAAACGATACGATAGGATTGTGAAACTAAATGTAATTATTCATAGATAAATTTGCATAACAATTAGTTAGCAACATTTAATCCTATTCAATTATGTCATCCGTAGCAGCAGACATCAGTAATTTGGTAGCCGTACCTACCTTCAAAACACATTACGATAATTTCATTGGTGGAAAATGGGTTGGCCCTGTTTCTGGCGAATATTTTGAAAACGTATCGCCTGTCGACGGCCAAGTTTTCACGAAAGTAGCTCGCTCAAGAGAGGAAGACGTGAATCTTGCATTGGACGCGGCTTGGGCAGCAGCACCGAGCTGGAACAATTCGTCTGCAACAACCCGAAGCAATATTTTGTTAAAAATCGCGGACATTATGGAAGCCAACCTTGAACTTCTTGCCCGCGTTGAGACATGGGACAACGGCAAGGCAATTCGCGAGACAATGGCAGCAGATTTACCATTAGCCATTGACCATTTCCGGTACTTTGCGGGTGTTATTCGTGCAGAAGAAGGTTCAGCAAGTGAACTTGATAATAATACACTTTCTCTCACAATCCTTGAGCCGTTGGGTGTTGTGGGGCAGATTATCCCTTGGAACTTCCCAATTCTAATGGCAACTTGGAAAATCGCGCCAGCACTTGCAGCAGGTAACTGCGTGGTACTTAAACCCGCTGAGCAAACACCCGTAGGTATTCTAGTTTTAGCAGAGCTTATTCAAGATGTTCTTCCAGCAGGTGTACTAAATATCATCAACGGATTTGGTATCGAAGCAGGTAAACCCTTGGCCTCTAGCCCTCGTATCAATAAAATTGCTTTCACGGGTGAGACAACAACAGGGCAGTTAATCATGCAATATGCTTCGAAAAACATCATTCCTGTTACGTTGGAATTAGGTGGAAAGTCACCAAATGTTTTCTTTGAATCTGTTTTGCAAGCAGATGACGAATTCTTCGATAAATGTTTGGAAGGTGCTGCGATGTTTGCCTTAAACCAGGGGGAAATCTGTACTTGTCCATCGCGTATTTTGGTACAAGAATCGATTGCTGATCAATTCATTGAGCGCCTCATTGAACGTGTAAAAGCCATCAAATTGGGGCATCCGCTTGATCCTTCTACGATGATGGGTGCACAAGCATCTAATGACCAATACGAGAAAATATTAAACTACATCGAGATTGGCAAAGAAGAAGGTGCAGAAGTTTTAACTGGTGGCGCTGCAGCCTATAACGACGGACTAGCGGGTGGTTATTACATCCAACCGACCATCTTCAAGGGACACAACAAAATGCGTATTTTCCAAGAAGAAATTTTCGGACCAGTCGTTTGTATAACAACTTTCAAAGACGAAGCAGAAGCATTGGAAATTGCTAACGATACTTTATACGGTTTAGGTTCAGGAGTTTGGACACGCGATACGCACCAAGCATACACAGTTGCACGTGGTATCAAGGCAGGTCGTGTTTGGGTGAATTGTTACCATGCATACCCAGCTCATGCACCATTTGGAGGATATAAAAAATCAGGTATCGGACGTGAAACGCACAAAATGATGCTGAGTCATTATCGCCAAGCGAAAAACATGTTGATTTCGTATGATAAAAACAAACTAGGATTTTTCTGAGAATCCACTCATTAAATAGTAAAACGGAATAGGGTACCTCCTATTCCGTTTTTTCCATTCATTAACCCAAAAAAATATGGTAGAACGCGTAACAGTTACCCCCGAAGCGGCCGCAATTATTGACGAAATTCGAGCGAAAAACGGTGAATTAATGTTTCATCAAAGCGGTGGATGCTGCGATGGCTCCTCCCCGATGTGTTTTGAAAAAGGAGAATTGATGGTCAATGACACCGACGTCAAACTAGGAACCATTCACGGTTGTGACTTTTATATGGCCAAAGACCAATTCGATTATTGGAAACATACCCAACTCACGATTGATGTCGTGAAAGGGCGTGGTGCCAGTTTTTCGCTTGAAATTCCATTGGGCGTCCGTTTTGTCGTAAAGTCTCGTCTGTTCACAGAAGAAGAAACCAATGCGTTAAACTTAGCGGAATAATTCCGAGTCTTACCCTAATTTCTCCCACAATACCCTGTCTTTCACTTGCTGTAAATAAAGGAAGTTCAGCAAAAGGCCGTTGGTATTGGTGATGAGTGTATGTGCCTCCTCGAATGGTTTTACGACTGTAATGATGCGTTCATGCTCGTAGTCTGTTCCTCTATTTTGTTGGTCATATGCCTTAATTTTTGCCGACGGAAGTGTAATTTCACATGCAAAAAAATACATGGCCTCGTCGCTTGTTCCTGTACTTGGGAAAAACCGCTTACCGCCGCCAAGTACGATTAATTCTTCTTCTGTGATTTGAACACCCGTTTCTTCACGGACTTCCTGCACAGCAATAGCTATTGGAGAAACAGAGCCATCTACCATTCCGGCAGGGTGTTCGTAGGTGTATCCCCCTTCTGCAATACGTCTTTGCTTGACGAGAATCACGTACTTTTCCCGTGTTTCTTCGTC
Organism: Spirosomataceae bacterium; assembly: GCA_046292055.1. Taxonomy (GTDB): domain Bacteria; phylum Bacteroidota; class Bacteroidia; order Cytophagales; family Spirosomataceae; genus CAYNRA01. Next base: position 3,236 of record JBKBRQ010000040.1, read on the forward strand.
TATTAAACAAACCAAAATGCTAACAACCTCGCCTTTTAAAAAGCAGACAGGTGGTATTTTATCGCCTTCGGGCGTTGTTGCATCTAGTGTTAACATAGAGAAGAGCACTTCTCCGTTGTACCTTCTTCGTGTAAAGTGCTCTTGAATACCATGAATTTGTAACTTATTTTCTTCCAAAGCTTTTTTCCAACGCAAGAATTTGGGTGCGTTTTCTAGTTTTTCTTCTTCCATTTTTTGTTCGTTAAAATTAAACCTAATTTGTGGCTGAAAATCAACCTACTCTGTATGCGCCCAATTCAATTGCTTCTTGGACTATCTATTTGGGGACTTTTAAGCCAATGTAAAAGTCCGTCAGAAATCGTTAAAATCAAAAAAGACGAACAAATAAATGGTATTTCATTTGTTGCCCCACCGAGTCCAATCGACTCTAGTCATCTTGTATCCGTAAAAAAAATTGGGGGGAATTGGGTCTCGTTGATGCCCTACGCTTTTTTACCTACAAACGAAAAAACTCTTCGATTTGCCATCGAAGAACAACCTGCACAAATAGATTCCATGAAATGGCAATGGTGGGGTGAGCAACCTCAGGGCGTTCGGGCGTGTATCCAACTTGCACAAAAGGCAGGACTAAATGTCTTATTAAAACCCCACGTTTGGCTGCAAAAAGGGGAATTTACAGGTCATTTTGCTTGTAAAAGCGAGTCAGAATGGTTAGCATTTGAACAATCTTACGAACGATATATTCTTCAATATGCACAAATTGCAGAAGCGCACAAAGTTCCTTTTTTTTGTATTGGCACGGAATGGGAAAAGTTTTTAGCGGCACGTCCTCTTTTTTGGAATCAGCTAATTGAGAAAGTTCGACGCGTGTATTCGGGGAAACTAACCTACGCTGAGAATTGGGATGCATATCAAAAAACAACCATCTGGAACAAACTAGATGCTATTGGCGTAGATGCGTATTTCCCGTTATCCGATAAGGAAAATCCAGATGTTGAAGAACTAAAAAATGCATGGAAAGCACCTAAAAAAGCATTAATTGACGCAGTAAACACCTATAAAATTCCTGTTTTATTTACAGAATATGGGTATCCAAGTGTAGCATATGCGGCACATAAACCTTGGGAAAACAATATACAAAACAGCGTGAATGAGGAACTTCAGTCTAAAGCTTATCTTGCGCTGTATCAATCATTTTGGCATGAAGAATGGTTTCTCGGCGGATTTTTATGGAAGTGGTTTCCAGTTTATACGGAAAGACAACAAAGTAGAGATGCGTACAGCCCGCAAGGAAAGAAAGTAGAAAAAGTGATACAGATGTATTATCAAAAAAAATAGTAGCCTCGGATGAAGCTACTATTTTTTTATTCTGCCGTCTATTATAACGGATTTTGAACGATTTGCTTGTTTGCATCGATTTCTCTACGCGGGATAAGGAATTCCCATTGGTTGTCACCTGCAGGTACATCAAATAAAACAGCAACTGCCGGAAGGTGGTTGGCACCATTTCTATTTAATGGCGCATTGAGGCGTTTTAAATCAGTGAATCGGAAGCCTTCGCCCCATAATTCGATTCTTCTATTAAATAAAATTTCCTCAATTAATGCAGCACCCGTTGCAGTTGTCTGTGCGTACCCTGCATCTCTTGTTTTTACAAGATTAAACAACACTTGAGCTGCTTCTGCATCTTTACCTTGGCGTGCTTTCGCTTCCGCATCGATTAAGTAAAGTTCTGAGGCACGCATGAAAGGCACATCACCCATCGTACTTGTTGATGGCGTACCCGGTAGACGGAATTTTTGTACCATGTATGGTCTTCTAACTCCCCCTGGAGGAACAATTGAGTTAGCAGCCGTTGGTGCTTTCACCCACATTTTCGCGCGTACATCTGTTTCACTGATTCTATCGTACAACAAGCTATTGATAACTTTTGGACACGTTCTAATCACAGATGAGTTGAAGTTACAAGAGATATACGAGTGAAAACCACCGAAGAACTCCGATTGGTCTTCGAGGTGATCAAATCCCCACATCCATTCTGGGTTATTGATTTCAGAAAAGCCTTCTTGGTATTGTGCTTCGTTCATCAACGTTGTACCAGTGCGCGCTTCTGATGCAAATCTTTCAGCATCTGCCCAATTTTGCTGTGTTAAAGCAACACGAGCTAAGAATCCTTTCACAACAGGCAAATTGATGTGTGATTTATTCGTGCGCGCGGCAGTCAATAAACCTTCCGCCGCTTTTAAATCTGCATTGATTTGTGTGTAAACCTCCTCAACCGTAGCTCTTGGTAAACCTTCTGTTACAGGTTCTAGTACAAGAGGAACAGCTAATTGATTATTAGGCTTGGCAGCAGCATCGTATCTTTTACCATATAATTGAACTAGATTAAAGTACGCCCAGCCACGAAGAGCCAATGCTTCACCTTTCAATTGATTGCGTTCTACAACTGGACCAGCCGAGTTATCAATATTTGCAATAGCTAAATTCGCATTTCCAATTACGCGGTAATACAATTCATATGGAAAACGCGACATAGTTCCAACATCTGAACGGTGACTAATCCAACGTTGTTCGCCAAAATGCCAAGAGTTGGATGCTGTTCCAAAAACTAAATCTTCGCCCATAACATCCATGATAATCATCATGGCAGGATGACCTGAGTGTCCCTGAGAACTCAAATAACGAACCATTAACGAACGGTAAATTCCGTTGATAGCTGCTGAGGCATTTTTAGTTGTAGCATACGCCGCACCTGCATCAACACTTGCTGTTGGGGCTGTTTCTAGATATTCTTTGTCACACGAAGCTGTTGCTACAGTTAGCGCCGCTGAAAGAATGATTAAAAATCTATTTTTCATATTGTATAAGTTGTAAGTAAATTAGAGTGAGAATGAAATACCAGTCACCAAGCTTTTCGCTGCACTAAATACGTTGCCTGTTACTCCGTCAAATCCTTGTTGTACGTTCATACCTTTTCTTCTTGAAAGGATAATGAAGTTTTCACCACTTACATAGATTTGTGCATTCTCAAGGAATGACTTTTTCGCCAACGTCTGAGGCAATGCATAAGATAAAGTTACCGTACGAACATTCAAGTAACTTGCATCAATCAACCAACGGTCAGAAGCTGCATCAAAGTCTGCTGTACGTGCTACGTCCATTCTTGGAACATCTGTAATATCTCCCGGATTTTGCCATCTTTTCAATCTATCCACATGTTTAGCACTACCGTATCCACCTGAACCCATCAAGCCTGCGTAGGCAGCATCGTACACTTTACCCCCAATTTGGTAAACCAATAAAGCTGAAAGTGAAAGGTTTTTGTAACGGAATGTATTCGTCAAACCACCTGAAATCGCTGGAATCGAGCTTCCGTTGTAATGGAAACGCGCATTGTTGATACTAGTAGTCAAAGTATCTCCAGCTTCTGTGATATACGAATTACTTGGCACAAAACTAACAGCTCTGTATACGGCTTCACCCGTTTCTGGACGAACACCTTTGTACTCTCTCAACCAAAAGTCAAAAATAGAACTTCCTTCTTGTAGCTTCTTCGTACCACTGATAATCTCCTTGGACTCTTCAGGCATTCTGGTAATTTCATTTCTATACTTCGTCGCATTCGTACTGATTGTCCAAGTAAAGTCTTTGGTACGTACTGGCTCAAATGTTACCTCTAACTCAACCCCTCTGTTGAACATCGAACCAATGTTTCGTGTTTCCGTCAGGATACCAGCTGAAATAGGAAGTGGCACTGCAAAAATCAAATTCGTCGACTGTCTATTGAAATATTCAACTGTACCCGTAATTCTGTTTTTGAATAACCCGAATTCCAATGCGACATCAAAGGCATCACTTGACTCCCACTCTAGGTTTCTATTTCCTAAACTAGATTGCAGAATACCTGCTTCGAGCGCATTGTTCCAACCCAAAGCATAAAGCGGCTGCCATGCATAGTTACTAATTCCACCGTCGTTCCCTGTTTGTCCGTACGAACTACGTAGTTTTAGTTGGCTGATAGAAGGAATTGCTTTGAAGAACTCTTCCTGATCTAATCTCCAAGCACCACTGATGGACATAAAAGTACCCCAACGAACATCTCTGAAGAATTTACTTGAACCATCTCTACGAACAGAGAAGGAAGCGAAGTATTTGTCTTTGTAATCGTAGTTAAAACGAGAGAAATATCCTTCAACACGACGGATGTCATACGCAGAGTTCAGGTTAGTTGTTGTCGTAAAATTGACTAACTCATAATTTCCATCCAAAATTTGTTGCGAACGCGAACCTGTCAAGAAATTACTTGTGTTACTGAAATTCTCATGTCCAACCAATGCCGAGAAACTATGTACACCAAACGTTTTATTGTAATTCAACAATTGGTTCATGTTGAAACCTGTAATGTTGTCAAAACTATGTGTCGCACGGCCAGCTGGTGCGCCGTCTCCGATAAGCGGATTACCAAACGTTACGTTGTTCAAATTAGTTATGTCTGTACCTACATTGAAAGTAAACTTAAAGTCTTTCAAGAAAGTCACTTCAGCGTAACCTCTAGCACCTAATACATTTCTACGGAAGAAGTTTTGGTTTAAAAGCGTTTCAGCAATGGCATGACGGCCACCATATTGTGGGCGGTTTGGTAAGCCAAGTGCGTTCATGTTTCCATAATCAAAGAAGCGCTGTCCGTTATCATCCAATAAGAAAGAACCTGGATTTGCAGGGTCAAATGCATAGACAGGATAAATTGGTCCCATATTTCTTGAAAAGAAGAACGGGTTTACAAACGAAGAGTTACCATCAGCATCTGCTTGATTTGAGCTAGTGATAGTTGCGTTTACATTTGCACCTACTTTAAACCATGATTTCATTTGGTTGTTGAAACTCAAACGCGCAGTATAACGATCATAATCCGAACGAATTAAGAACCCTTTGTCATCTAAATAAGAGAAAGAGAAGAAATAGTCGGATTTATCATTCGCACCAGAAAAGTTCAAATTGATTTCATCTCTGTTTCCTTGGCGCATCAAAGGTGACTCCCAGTTAAGATCCTCCGCTGAATAAATCAATTGTGCATTTGGGTTTAGTGTACCATCAACACCAACTAATTGATTACTAGGCACATTAAAAACATTGTACGCCAAAAGACCACCAATCTGATTGGATGCATTTTGATTAGCCGTTGCCAATGCAACCGGGTTTGCGGCTCTATACGCTTGGCTATTACGTAGCGCCTCCCACATTAATGGGTAATATTCTTGCGCGCCCACTCTGTCATACTCAGGTAGTGCACGCGTGTTTACCCCCTTTGTGTAGCGAACATTGATGGTATTTTTTCCAGCAGAACCTTTCTTGGTCGTAACCATCACAACTCCATTGGCAGCACGCGCACCGTATAGAGCTGTCGAAGCTGCATCTTTCAAGATAGTAATGCTCTCGATATCATCTGGGTTCAAGTTAGCAATACTTGCTGTAAAAGGTACACCATCTACTACGTAAAGTGGGTCATTCGAAGAAGAGATTGAACCAAATCCACGGATACGAATAGCAGGCGCTGAGCCTGGTTGTCCGCTTCCGGCGGTTGTCTGTACCCCTGCTGTTGTACCTGCAATGGCTGAAGTAATATTGGTAACAGGACGTACAGATAGTTCTTTCGAACCAATTTTGTTAAAAGCACCTGTAAATGAAGTACGTTTTGCACTTCCGAACGTTGTAACAACTACCTCATCTAGTGCAGTCGCATCTAATTCCAACAAAATCTCGATAAATGAGCGATTAGATACACGTGTGGAAATCGTTGTGAATCCGGTGTAACTAACCTCCAAGGTGGCATTGTTCGGAACATCCGAAAGAACAAAATTCCCTTCTACATCCGTCACTACTCCACGAGCAGTTCCTTTTACTTTCACACTTGCCCCAATGAGGGCTTCTCCGTCATCTGCTGACTTAACTACTCCTTTGACAGTACTCTGAGCCCATGCCAGACTTCCTACCAACAAAAGCAAAATCAGAAAAGTAAACTTCTTTCCATTCATAAAATAATTGGTTATAATTAATGGGTAATTGTACAAAAAAGGCATTTTTCATACCTTTCTCTAACAAAAAAAGAATTTTTTTCACGGAATTACAAAATAAAAAGTACCAATTCGCGTTATTTTTATCTGTTTTTTCTAAAAAAATGAAACATTATATCCCATTATCTCGAAAACTTATCCCAAATTTTTCGTGGTTAATCCTTTTTTTTACAAAAATTCAAAATCCACCTTTTTTCAATTAAGAAAGACCGTGTTTACCCAAGCAAACTACCAATCAAGTAGCTCATTTGGAAAATTAAGGAGTTTTGAATAACTTGAGATTCAATATGTAATTGAACTTATGACAAAATTATCCGCCGACGATCTCATTTACGGGTATATGAACGGCATCTTTCCTATGGCAGACGCAGATGGAACCATTTATTGGTATGCCCCTGACCCCCGTGCTATTATTCCACTTGAAACCTACAAACCCGCTAAATCTCTCAAACCAGTTCTCAATAAAAAACAATTTGAAATTCGAATCAATACAGACTTTAAAGGAGTCATGCAGGGTTGTGCTTTACCCCGAACAGAAGAACAAGAAACATGGATATCAGAGGAAATCATTCAGGCATATACAGAACTACATCAGTTGGGTTTTGCCCATTCTGTTGAAACGTATATAGACAATCGGCTTGTAGGTGGACTTTATGGTGTAGCTATTGGCTCTGCTTTTTTTGGAGAATCTATGTTCCATTTGGTACCGAATGCCTCCAAAGTAGCCTTTCATTATTTGATTCAAATACTTCGTGCACAAGGATTCCAACTACTTGACTCTCAGTTTATTAATGATAATGTAAAGCGTTTTGGAGCCGTTGAAATTACGAAATACCAGTATATCAAAAAGTTAAAAGAAGCACTCGAAAAAAAAGCGCATTTCAGTGAGATTGAAATAGAACATTTGTTTAACGCACATTTTACAAAATGACAATGGGGCAATCTGATCAATTGCCCCATTCCATGAAAGTGGACCAAAGGAGCCACACATTTAGTATAATGATGATTCCAGAAACAAAAAAGGCAGTCCATTTTACCCCTTTCGTATTCACAAAAGCACCCATTTTATCTGAATCTGAAGTAATTGTAATGAGAGGAACAACCGCAAAACTCAGTTGTACAGAAAGGATTACCTGACTAAAAACAAGCAACTGACCCACACCTGATTCTCCAAAATATAATGCCGCAACCAAAGCTGGAATAATAGCCACAAGGCGGGTAATCAAACGCCGAACCCAAGGTTTGAGTTTAAACTGAATAAAGCCTTCCATTACGATTTGCCCAGCAATAGTTCCTGTCAATGTCGAATTTTGACCTGCTGCTAACAGGGCAAACGCAAACACAATTCCTGCATATTTTACACCCAAAACAGGTGCTAATAGCTGATATGCTTCCCGGATATCTGCAACACCTTCGTACGCAGTACCATGAAATGCTGTAGCCGATAAAATGAGAATTGCTGCATTGACAAAGAAGGCTAAAAACAAAGAAAATGTCGAATCAATCGTGGCAAACCGAATGGCATGCTTTTTACCAGCATCCGTTTCTTCAAAATTTCTTGTTTGTACAATACTTGAATGGAGATACAAATTGTGTGGCATGACTGTAGCACCCAAAATACCAATAGCAATGTAAAGAACAGAGGAGTCTGAAACAATCACCGACTGAGGAATTAGACCGACTAGTACTTTTCCCCAAACGGGATCTGAAATCCAAATTTCGTACCCGAAACAGCCAAAAATAAAGAACAATAAACCACCAACTAAGGCTTCTATGTACCGAAAGCCTTTGGATTGAAGAAATAAAATGAGGAGAACGTCGAGGCCAGTTAGTACAATTCCGACAGCTAAAGGCATATCAAAAAGGAGTTGCAGCGCGACAGCTGAGCCGATGACTTCTGCCAAATCCGTAGCAGCAATTGCAATTTCAGCTGTAAACCACAAGAAATAGCTAACGGGCTTGGAATATGAACTTTTGCAGGCTTGCGCCAAATCTTTGCCTGTAGCAATGCCTAATTTAAGTGACAAATGCTGCAAAAGCATGGCAAATAAATTTGAAATTAAGATAACCGATAAGAGCGTAAAACCAAAGCGAGAACCGCCCTCCAAGGCAGTTGCCCAGTTGCCAGGATCCACATAACCAACAGCCACCAACAGCCCCGGACCGATAAAAGCCCGCAATTGATTCCAAAATGACCCCTCTCTCCGAACAAAAATAGACTTATTGACTTCCGGTAGCGAGGGTTCATGTATTTCCTTATTCCATTTCATGTTGTTGTAAACTCCCTTTCAAAGATAATTTCCTCAAAGCACAGGGTTTAAAATTAGAGGATAAGCTGTATTTTCTAGCCAAATATACATAAATTTGGCAAACCCTAACTGATTGATTAAAGATTTTGAAAAAATAATTTAGACGTATCTAAATTTTTAAAATAAACTTGGTTTTCTATCTTTGCTATTGATTCAAAGTCATCACACATGCAAACATTCACGGAGGAGAACTATTTAAAAGCAATTTATCATTTGTCCAACCAAAAAGAAGATGGACTCGTGCATACGAGTGAGCTCGCAGAAATGATGCAAACTCGCTCTCCTACCGTAACGGACATGCTAAAAAAATTGGCTGAAAAAGAACTAGTTCACTACATAAAATACCAAGGAGTAAGCTTAACAGAGAAAGGGAACCAAATTGCACTAAAAATTATCCGTAGTCACCGCTTATGGGAAGTTTTTTTGGTTGAGAAACTTGGGTTCAGCTGGGATGAAATCCATGAAATTGCAGAACAATTAGAACACATTGATTCGGATGAGTTAATTCATCGGTTGGATACCTATTTGAATCATCCAAAATTTGATCCACACGGCGACCCCATTCCAGACAAAACGGGAACTATGCCTTCTACCACACAATGTAAACTTACGTTAGCACCACATAATACACCTCTTTTTTTAACAAGTGTTTCTGAAGATTCTGCCTTATTCTTACAACATTTGGATAAACTTGGACTCACGATTGGCGTTGAAATCAATGTGCAGGCTGTCAATGAGTTTGATCAATCATTGCAAATCTCGATTAACACACATGCCCCTATCTTTATTACCTCTGTTGTAGCTCAAAATATATGGGTTCGTAGTAAATAATCCCCATTTACTTCAATTAAATCTTCAAAAAGTAACAAATCGTTCACCACTTAAAAACGTGTCGTTCGCGTTTTCATTTGCTACGTTCACCTAATTCAAGCCAACGTTGACTTGCTATTCCCAAAATTAGGTAGCACTTTTCCGATGTTTTTTAGGAAAATATCAACAAAACACGGAATTATGGCAATGTGGATTAGTCTTCTCTCCTACATGGGGGTTATTGTATTTATCGTTATTCGCGGGGCAATTCGAACCAAAAACATGGCGGACTACTCTGTGGGGAGTATTGCGTTTTCGCCATGGATGGTCGGTTTATCGCTTGCTGCCGGGATGACGAGCGCAGCTACGTTTATCATCAATCCAGGTTTTGTTGCCTATTTTGGGCTAAGTGGTGTATTGTCTATGGCCGTATTTTTACCGTTAGGCGCTTTGGTCTCCCTAGTTGTCATGTCCAAAGGTTTCCGGAAAATCGGGAGTAATATCAAAGCAGTTACCCTCGCCCAATGGATTGGCATTCGCTACGATAGCAAACCATTTGCCTTATTTTTCGCCTTTCTCTCCCTTCTTTTGATTACGTTTATTGTTCTCATTTGCGTTGGGATGACCCAAGTTTTGAGTAATGCGTTGGGTACAGAACCTATCCCGACATTGGTCGTCAGTGTGGCATTTATTTTTGGTTATATGATGTTTGGCGGTGCTAATTCAATGGTTTACACCAATGTTATTCAGGCATTCATCAAGGTATTTGTGGGTATTGTCTTGCTTGCCTCTGGCTACAGCCATTTTTCTGACGGCTTCGGAGGTTTCGTAGATAAATTAGCAGCCATTGATATTAACTTGACAGGTGCTTACAATCCCGAAAGTCCGCTTTTCCGTGATTTTTTTGAAGTCGTCATTTGTCAGTTGATTGTAGGCGTCGCCATTGTTTGCCAGCCTCATATCATTACACGTTCTTTGTTTTTGAAAGATGACAAAGAAGTCAACACCTATCTGTGGGTCAGTAGTATCGTGCTCTTGTTTTTCTTCTTCGTGGTATTCGTCGGATTGTATGCTCGCCTTGATTTCCCGGATTTGACGCACAACGGGGAAGTAATAACGGTAGATAAAATGATGTCCAAATACGTAACGACTCACTTTTCTCCCACTTGGAGCGTCTTGATGGTGATTGGTATTTTTTCTGCGGGAATTGCTACCTTGGAAGGACTAATTCAGTCAATTTCAGCTACGATTACCTCCGACTTAATCAAACCTATCATGGGAAATGCCATCCTAAAATCTGCTGATAACCCAAAGGGGATAATTAGTGAATTTATACTCCATAAATTGGTTATTATTTTCTTGGCTACAGTTGCCATTCTTATCTCGTATTCACAAATTATTGAACCTGATTTGAGCGTAGGTATTTTTGCACAAGCGGGCGTATATGGTTATTTTTCAGCTGCTTTTGTGCCCGTTTTATTCGGAACATTTCTCCCACGTATAGCAAGTTGGATTCCTCTCACCTCCTCTTTGATTGCATTGATTGCACACTTCGGTATTTACTATTTTCGTCTTACGCCTTATTTAGCAGAAGGTACTCGAAATCCGGGCATTTCGGCGGCAATAGCTATTAGTATCTCTGTTAGTATTGGACTCATTCTTTACCTTTTATCAAAGAAAAAATGAAAAAGTTAACTCTTTTCTTGCTGGTACTTATCACAAACATAACTTGGGCACAAGATTGTAATCTTTCGTACAAAGCATCTGCTATTCGGTTTCAATCTGTGCAAGGAGTAAAAATCGCTTACCAAGAAGAAACGGCTCGAAAGAGCCCAAATACAGTTATTTTCTTGCATGGTCTAGGTGGAAATCTCACGCATTGGAGTCAGACAAAACTCACCAATACGCATGTCATTCGTTTGGATTTACCCGGTTATGGTTACTCTGACTCTATCTCGTCTGAAGTTCCTATGAGTCAACTTTTGACATTTCATGCCGAAAAAATCAGTCAATTTATCGAGGCTAAAAAACTAAAAAATGTGCTTTTAGTAGGTCATTCGATGGGTGGACAAATTGCGGTGCATACGGCACTTCTCTATCCAGAAAAAATACAAAAATTGGCCTTGATTGCACCCGCAGGACTTGAAACATTTACAGAACAAGAAGCGGCTATTTTAATGAATTATGCCCAACCTACTTTTTTTAAATTACAAACAGAACAGCAAGTTCGCACAGGCTTTTTGAGTAATTTTTACCAGTTTCCGGCAAGTGCTGAATTTCTTGTTGCAGATAGAATGAAGTTGGTAAAATGTCCCTCCTTTAATTCCTATTTTTCGACAGTTGCAGGTGGCGTAAAAAGCATGTTGAACCAACCAATTCGGGCAAGATTAGGGGAAATAAAACAGCCTACCTTAGTAATTTTTGGTCGCCAAGATGCGCTAATTCCGAATAAATTATTCCATCCAACACTGACAACAGAAACCGTCGCCCAGATTTCTTCTGAAATACCGATGAGCCAACTTGAGGTAATCGACGAAGCAGGTCATTTGGTAATGTTCGAACAAGCAGAACGCGTAAACAAACTTCTAACCATTTTTATAAACAAATAAACCGTAATCTATTTCTATGAAACATCTATTCACTTTACTTTTAGCCACCTTCATTTCAGTTGGGGCATACGCACAAACGGGGAAAGTCTCCGGTCGAGTCACGGATGCAAGCACAGGAGATCCGTTGATTGGTGCTTCTGTAACCGTTCAGGGCACAAAATTGGGTGCGTTGGTTAATGCAAATGGTCAATATGAATTAATGAATGTACCTAACGGAAGCCAAAAAATCACGGTTTCTTATGTTGGGTATGCTAGTCAAACAAAAACGGTGAACGTAACAGGTACACAATCTCTTGATTTTACTTTGGAGATTTCGAATGTTTTAGGAGATGAGATCGTCGTATCTGCAAGTCGCCGACCAGAGAAATTAACAGATGCTCCGGCCTCTATCTCGGTAATTACGACTAAAGATATTGACCAATTAGCCGGATTCAATGTCGGAGAATTGGCGTCAAAAATCCAAGGAGTTGAGTTTGTTCGTACAGGTGTAAACGGTGTGGGCTTGAATGCACGTGGTTTCAACAATGCTTTCAATGCAAAAGTATTTGGTATGACGGACGGCCGTAACTCCATGATGGCTGGCGGTAGCGGCTTACCTGCAGGTATCATGAATACCGTTATTAAAGAAGATATTGAACGTGTAGAAGTAGTTTTAGGGCCAAATTCAGCACTTTATGGTCCTAATGCACACAATGGGGTTGTCAATACAATTACCAAAGACCCACGCAGATACCAAGGAACTACAGTAGCTCTAAGTGCAGGTAATCAGTCGGTTATATCAGGTCGTTTGCGCCATGCACAAAAAATATCGGATAAATTAGCTTTCAAAGTAACAGGTGAATTTACGCAAGGCAATGATTTTACTTTTTACGATAGCGTCTATGTAGGAAATGGCACATTTTATGGTCCCGTTCGAGCAGTTCCTGAGAGAGTCGAAACGTTCAAATTTAGCCACCAAAGAGGTGAAGCAGGTTTGTATTACAGCGTTACACCGAAATCAGACATCATCGTTTCGTATGGTGGTAGTATCAATGACTTTTTGGGTGTGAATAACGTAGGTCGTAACCAAATCAAAGATTGGCGTTTTTCTTACCTACAATCTCGCTTTGTTTCTCCTAAACTATTTGCACAAGTGTATTATACTTGGACAAACGTG
>JBKBRQ010000408.1:0-884 GCA_046292055.1 Spirosomataceae bacterium
GGAACGGAGCGCGCCTTCACAGGAATTTATTGGGATAATCACGAAAAAGGCGAATACCGGTGCATTGGCTGTGGTTTGTCTTTGTTTACATCCAAAACAAAGTTCGAATCTGGAACCGGTTGGCCTAGTTTTTACCAACCCATCAACGACTGTCATGTTGTGGTCGAAAAAGATTATTCGTTGGGAATGGTGCGTGAGGAGGTCAAATGTGCGCGTTGCGATGCACATCTCGGCCATGTCTTTGAAGACGGCCCCAAACCGACGGGCTTGCGCTATTGCTTGAACTCGGCGAGCTTGAAATTCGTCAAAAATTAATTTTGTACGATTCCAAACGGATTCTAGCCGTTTTTCGCCCCGATTCCTACCCGTATTTTGCCCCGATGGGGCGTGATGCAATGAAAATTCTCCACCCGTATTTTGCCCTGATGGGGCTTTTTGCGGGTATTTTTTGGGTAGAAAATTTCGTACAATGAACCTCAAAATTGTTTATACTTTTTCAATTCAGAAAATAGCTGCTTAGATTTGCAAAAAACGAACAACATTTCATGGAAAAAAACATCGAATTTTTATACAAATACTTGAATAATGCCTCTCCGACGGGCTTTGAAGCGTCTGGACAAAAAATCTGGTTGGATTATCTCGCCCCTTATTTGGACGAGGTCATCACGGATGTATATGGAACTGCCGTGGGTGTAATAAATCCGGGGCAACCTTACAAGGTCGTTATTGAGGCACATTCGGATGAAATTTCGTGGTTTGTTCATTACATCAGCGAGAGCGGCTATATTTATGTTTGCCGTAATGGTGGTTCTGACCATCAAATTGCGCCGTCGATGCGCGTCAACTTGCATACTCGTAAAAACGGCGTGGTCAAAGGGATTTTT
>JBKBRQ010000409.1:0-872 GCA_046292055.1 Spirosomataceae bacterium
ACGTATAAATTTCCTTTCGAGTCAGTGGTTATACCGTATGGTCGAGAAAATAATGCAGTAGTCACAAGTCCATTGGCGAATCCTCGTGTACTACCAGCAAATGTTGTGACTTCCCTTGCTGGTGTAATTTTACGAATACGGTTATTCGTTCTATCCACTACATATACATTTCCTTCAGTATCTAGAGTCATTCCTCGGGGGGAGTCAAATTGTGCTCTTGTTCCCAACCCATCTTCAAAACCTCGTGAACTACCAGCAAATGTTGTGACTTCTCCTGCTGGTGTAATTTTACGAATGCGATGATTACCATTGTCACCTACAAATAAATTTCCTAATTTATCCGTTGCTACAGTACTCAAAGAATTGAACCGAGCAGCACTACCTAATCCGTCTGCTGAGCCTTGTGTGCTACCAGCAAATGTTGTGACTTCTCCTGCTGGTGTAATTTTACGAACACGGTTATTACCAAAATCAGCTACATATACATTCCCTTGTGCATCCGTAGCCAATCCTGACGGGAAACTAAACCGAGCAGCACTACCTAATCCATCTACATAACCTAGTGTACTACCAGCAAGTGTTGTGACTTCTCCTGCTGGTGTAATTTTACGAATGCGATGATTACCATTGTCAGCTACATAAATATTCCCTTGGCTATCGATTGTGATTCCGACAGGAAAATCAAACTTAGCGGCAGTACTTAACCCGTCTTCGAAACCTCGTGTACTACCGGCAAATGTTGTGACCTCTCCTGCTGGTGTAATTTTACGAATGAGATGATTACCCGTATCAGTTACATATGTATTCCCTTGGGCATCAGCGACAATATCAGATGGAGAACTGAATTGAGTAGTAACTGCCAATGTGCTGAC
>JBKBRQ010000410.1:0-850 GCA_046292055.1 Spirosomataceae bacterium
GTTAACAACTGTTGTTCAATGGTTAGTGCCACGCGGTCAGCTTGTGCTTGTGTCGCCAAGCCAACATACAGCGGAAAAACGCCTGCCAACGTCAGCTGTTCTGCTGACTTTTTTGTCGGTACGTGATAATCCATGAAAAAGCCTTTTTCGTTGTTCCAAAGGTAATTGGCAAATGCTTTTTTTCTTTTTTCTGCCAAATTTTTCATACTTTCAGCATAATAGGGTTGGTCTGTAGCTGTGTATGCCTTCGCCAATGTAATCTCCAATTGATAAAGCAGTGCGTTCAAATCCACCGGAACAAAGTCTGTCGGAGTTGGTAAAGGTTGCTGTGGGCTTGTCCAACGAACGGAATTTTCCCAACCGGATTCTTCTTGCGCACGGATGGAAATAAATCCGTTTTCTACTTTATTTCCCCATCTTTTTACGAGTTCAAGGTCTTTTCTGTACAGTTCAGGGCGTGGTTTGGGTGTAGAGGGAGCATAGCGGCTCAACTGCAAATCATTCGCAAAAAATACCACTTTTTTAAATATCTTTTCACCTGCTTTTCGTGCTTTGTTTTGTGCGTCAATTTCTTCCTTATCTACCGCCGAAATCCAGAATTGATATTCCTTTTGCAATTGGGTCAAGGCACGCGCATATACTTGGTCATCTTTCTTCTTTTGTGCCAATATTTCTACCATATTCGCAAAAAATGGAAGTTGAGAACGCTGAAGATAGTAACTCCGGTTTCCCAAAGGAACATACCCAAAATCATGAATAAATTGGGCTGTATTGATGACGATGTTCTCTGCCAACGAGTCCTTTTTTGCCGCAAAAAGTCCTTGCATCAAGAAAAAATTATCCAAATACG
>JBKBRQ010000411.1:0-829 GCA_046292055.1 Spirosomataceae bacterium
GCGCTTTTTGCATTGGTACAAATCAAATCGACTTAAAAACGTGTACTGAAAAAGGAATTGCAGTTTTCAATGCGCCTTATAGCAACACGCGTTCGGTGGTAGAATTAGCCGTAGGCGAGATGATTATGCTGATTCGGCGAATCTTCCCGAAAAGTACACAAATGCACCAAGGAATCTGGGATAAATCAGCGAATAATAGCTTTGAAGTTCGGGGTAAAAAATTAGGTATGATTGGTTACGGTCATATCGGAACGCAGCTTTCTGTTATCGCAGAAGCCCTCGGTATGGAGGTGTATTTCTACGATATTGTGGATAAAATGCCTATCGGAAACGCCAAGAAATGCAAAACCATGTATGAGGTTTTTGAGGTTGCAGATGTCGTCAGCTTGCATATTGACGGGCGAAAATCGAACGATAACCTTATCGACGAAAAAGCCTTCGCTGCCATGAAAGACGGTGTTATTTTCCTCAATCTTGCTCGTGGATTGGTCGTGGATATTCCTGCTCTTGTTGCCGCGCTAAAAAGTGGAAAAGTAGCTGGCGCTGGCGTTGATGTATTCCCTGAAGAGCCCAAAACAAACCAAGACCCGTTTGTCAGTGAATTAATGGGGATGGACAACGTGATTCTCTCTCCACACATCGGAGGAAGTACAGAAGAAGCACAAGAAGGTATCGGGAATTATGTCCCAGAGCGTCTTTTGGAGTACATCAATAACGGAAGTACCACTGGTAGCGTGAACTTCCCAGAGGTACAATTGCCTCTTTTGGTTCATTCACACAGAATGCTGCACGTACACAAAAATGTTCCAGGTATTTTGGCAAAACTGAA
>JBKBRQ010000412.1:0-811 GCA_046292055.1 Spirosomataceae bacterium
AATGAAGTTGATATTCGCCTCTTTACCTACCGTTGCATCAATTTGCACTAGGGCATAAGAAGCCGTGTCAATGTAAGCTTTCCCGACAAAAACTAAGTCTTTATCATTTTTAGGGTCGAACTCTAGTCCATAACAAAAATGCCCATCTACATCCACAGTATCTGCCAAATACCATTTGTAGGTACCTTTCCAGTTATCACCAATTGGCGAGATGATGTCTTTTCCAACAAAAGGAACAAAGTTGTCATAGAAGTTATAATTGGCAAACAAGTTGCCACCTACCAATTGAGAAACAAATCCACCCTCTTTTACCCCAACGCCTTTTACGTTGTTTTTCAAAATCATCTCTTTTTTACGAGCAGGACTTTCACGGTAATAGAATTTTGAAATTGTTTCAGAAATAAACGTAGGAATAACTGCCTTTCCGTCTTCTCCTGCTAGTTTTTCAAATTTTGCAATAGCACCTTCTATTTGCTTCATTACTTTCCGTTTTTTGAATTTATCGGAAATGTTATCCACATCTAGTTCCATTTTTGAATACGAATCGTACTCATAAGCATTCAAACGCTTACGATCATTCTTTTCAACATTTTCTCGGACTTTACGTAAAATCTTAAACGCAGGATTTTCGCCAGAATACACGACCACTTCATCTAACGACTTAGCCTCTCCTTGAAGTTGAAAATCAATTGCTTGCGTTTTTGCAGTTTTATCCAGTAGTTTTACACGAGTTTTGTAGCCTACAGAACTCACAAAAATACTGTCGCCAATTACTTTAGCTTTAAGGGTAAATAACCCCTCAAAGTTTGTT
>JBKBRQ010000413.1:0-804 GCA_046292055.1 Spirosomataceae bacterium
TTGAAACAGTACCTCACTGCGGTAAAAGAAGGAAAAAACCCAAGGCAAAACAACATGATTAAGTCCTTGAACTTTGATTATTCGGGACCAATTGATGGTCATGATATTTTTGCTGTGATCAAAGAATTAAAGCGTTTACAAAAAATAAAAGGTCCTAAATTTTTACATTTAATTACCACCAAAGGAAAAGGCCTGCAACAAGCCGAGGAGGATCAAGTAAAGTACCATGCTCCAGGAAAATTTGATGCAGCAACTGGCGAAATCATTACAAAACAAGAAGAAAATTTACCTCCAAAATACCAAGATGTTTTTGGCTTGACCGTTTTGGACTTGGCTCGAAAAAACGAAAAAATAATAGGAATCACCCCTGCGATGCCCTCTGGAAGTTCCTTAAAATTTATGATGGATTCGTTTCCAGAACGTGCTTTTGATGTAGGTATTGCAGAGCAACATGCTGTGACTTTGGCCGCCGGAATGGCAACACAGGGCATGATTGTTTATTGCAACATCTATTCGACATTTTTACAAAGAGCTTATGACCAAATCATTCATGATGTAGCTTTACAAAATCTTCCTGTAATTTTTTGTCTGGACAGAGCAGGTTTAGTAGGCGAAGATGGCGCTACACATCACGGAGTTTTTGATTTAGCGTACCTACGTTGCATTCCTAACCTGATTGTTTATGCTCCGAGGAACGAAATTGAACTTCAAAATATTTTATATACCGCGCAATTAGGATTTGCAAACCCGATTGCTATTCGATATCCGAGAGGTCGGGGGTTAATCAACAACTGGCAAGAAAAC
>JBKBRQ010000414.1:0-797 GCA_046292055.1 Spirosomataceae bacterium
AAAAATTGAAAACCACTTTTTAACTGGGTCCTCATACCATTTTTTAAGAATTTCTTCTTTAGCTTTTTTTGCAGTCATATTGATTAATTCAATTTTATAAATTACTGATCTTTGATAATTTATAAGTTTTTTTACTTTTTTTATTTGCTTGTGCCTAACGTTTAAATATGTCTGACAACACCAGACTTAAAAACCCCGTTTCAGGTTAATAAATTTTAAAAAAAACAAACCTTTATTCTTTTCCCAAATATATTCCTTTTACTCTTAAAAAATAAAAATATTCTGAAAGTTTCTTTCAGGTTTTGGATGTTGTATCTTCTGTCATAGCACTGACAACTGTAGTCTTCAACCGCATGAGCGATGGGAGCGGCATCCTCTTGGGGCGGGGTTCGCCCCAAGAGATATAGCGTACAGCGCGACCCCGATGCAGCACTGTCGTGTTTTTAGCACGGTCGTGTACATCGGGGTCATGCCCAAATAAAAAAGCGTGTTATTTTATAGCAATTGCTTACTAACGTACTGGCAACTTGTTTTGATGGATTCCATAGGGTTGGGAGAGTAGTTGGTTTCTTGCTCCACAAAAAAGTGCTGCATGCCTGAGGCTTTGGCTTGTGCAAAAATGGCTTTGAAATTGATGTTGCCTTCGCCAATTTCGGCATTCCAAGCGGGATTGTTTTTGTCCATGTCTTTAACGTGCCACATGGTGAAACGGCCAGCATGGTTTTGGAACAACTGCAAAGGGTCGTTGCCGGAGCGCACTACCCAATACAAATCTAATTCAAAATCGACCAATTGCT
>JBKBRQ010000415.1:0-786 GCA_046292055.1 Spirosomataceae bacterium
GATGGTGGTTGTGCATCCTTCTGTATTGAAAGATACGCTTACAGGTGATAATCGCGTGCGAGGCAAATTCTTCCAACGCTCTACAGCCGTTTTGGTAACATCAGACGGAACGCCGCTCTCTGGTAACTACCAAGATAAACGCTTCCCTTCTAATTCTTCAGAAATTAAATTTATCAGAAACGAAGAATTAATGTTACTAGCAGCAGAAGCGCATGCACAATTGGGCAATACAAGCCAAGCAGTAGAAGCAATCAATCAAGTGCGTACACTTGCTGGAGTAGGTACTTACACAGGCGCTACAACTACAAATGATTTAATCAATGAAATTCTCTTCCAACGCCGTTACTCACTGTGGTTTGAACCATGGGGACACCGTTGGGTTGATTTACGGAGATACAACAGGTTGAACGCAACAGAGGTGGATATTGAATCAGACAGAGGAAGTATCTTCACGCAGTTGCCTAGACCACAAGCAGAAATCAACTGGGATTTGTATGTAGGGAATTAATTCCCAAATCCTTTGAAGTCCCTCCACAGCTTTGTGGAGGGACTTTTTATTTTTAGCTCAGTGAACGCTCCCTTCACAAGTAACAGCTCAAATTAGCCTGTATTTTTGACAAAAAAGTGCTATCTTTGCCCCCGTTTTGTGGCTACATTTCCACCATTCTTCATACGTTTACATATCACCATGCTTACATTATCGAATATTTCACTTGCTTTTGGCAAACGGACTCTCTTTGAAGAAGTTAATCTAAAATTTGTTCCCGGAAACGTCTATGGACTCAT
>JBKBRQ010000416.1:0-782 GCA_046292055.1 Spirosomataceae bacterium
GAAGAACAGAGAAAATCTGATTTATTCGATTGCTGAGGAGTTTGATAAATTGTATAATCAACAAAAAGGAATTCAGAAAGTGACCGTAACAACTGTTACGCCATTGACAGATGCTCAAAAAGCAGAATTTACTAAAATTGTTGGCGATGCAACTGGTAAGCAGATTGTGCTGGAAGAGAAAGTAAACGAAAACCTTATCGGAGGGTATATTCTAAGTGTAGGTGATACACAAATTGATACTTCGGTTAGAAAAAGATTAAACGACTTGAAGCTATCATTGGCGTAGATTCTCTGGCGAGTAAACTCGCACATAAAAAAGTATTAGTTTTCATGGCTATAAAGTTGAGAAATCCCCCGCCCTTTAGGCGGGGTTTTTTCTTGTAGGTGGGTGAGAGAATCTGAGGTTATTTAAACTTTTCGGGCTTGGTTTCTAAAAAAATAAAGGTTTAAACAGGTTATTTTAAGATTAATCCCTCAACTCTAAAACATCTCTTTATTTTTTATCGGCAACAAATTTATTAAACTCTACATCTTTCAAAAAGGCAATAAGATTTGTGAAATAATTTTGTTGGTCGTCATACATACTCAAATGACTGCCATTAGGGCATAGATAGGTTCGGCTATTTGGAAGTAACCTTCCTTCTCTTTTCATATCTTCTGGGTTCATTTCGTCATACATCCCCCCAAGTACCAGTACTGGTACTTTGATATTGGGTAGTTTGTCCCACATTTCCCAATTTTTAAAATTTCCAGTAACATGAAACTCGTCAACGCCTTGCATT
>JBKBRQ010000417.1:0-744 GCA_046292055.1 Spirosomataceae bacterium
ATACTCTGTTTCTTTCCCGCGCTTACGACCAGCCGAGGGCATCATCGAACCGAATTTTATTATGGACGACAAAGATTTGACCCAACTCATCTGCGCCTATCGTTTATGGAATGAGGATTTAGAGATTTCCATGTCGACTCGCGAGAATGAAAAATTCAGAAATAATATTATTCCGCTTGGCACAACGAGTATGAGTGCTGGTTCCAAAACCAATCCAGGTGGCTATGTAGTGGATCCGCAATCTTTGGAACAATTTGAGATTAGTGATGAACGTTCTGCATCGGAAGTTGCGGCTCTAATTTCTAGCCACGGATACGAACCCGTTTGGAAAGACAACCCTTATTTCATTCATCAAAAAACATCGCCATAATTTAGACGTGCCCCTACGTAAAAACTTCGGGTCGGGCTATCCGCTATATCTCTTGGGGCGAACCCCGCCCCAAGAGGATACCGCTCCTATCCCTCACGTACAATTGCTAAAAACACATTTTTTTTAACCACGACACAAATGAGTATAATAAATGAATTTTTACGATACAACCGACAAACAATTTTGCCCGAAATAGGTGATTCAGGACAAGAAAAACTCAAGCAGGCAAGAGTTTTAGTCATTGGTGCAGGTGGTTTAGGTTGTCCTATTTTACAATACATTTCGACCGCTGGAGTAGGAACTATTGGGATTGTTGATTTCGATAAA
This sequence comes from Spirosomataceae bacterium, assembly GCA_046292055.1. GTDB lineage: Bacteria > Bacteroidota > Bacteroidia > Cytophagales > Spirosomataceae > CAYNRA01. The sequence goes on from JBKBRQ010000417.1 coordinate 698, forward strand.
ATAGAAATTCACAACTTGCACAGACAAATCTTGTACACCGACAATCA
>JBKBRQ010000041.1:0-16043 GCA_046292055.1 Spirosomataceae bacterium
TTTTGCAAAATACTATTTTCCGTATTTGTATCAACTGCTGAAAGACAATCATCCAAAACCATTATTTTAGGTGCACGTGAAATGGCGCGCGCAATGGAAAGACGTTGTTTTTGTCCACCAGATAACGTGATACCTCTTTCGCCAATTTTTGTATCGAAACCTTCTTCAAAACGAATGATATTCTCATATAAATCAGCTTCCTTACTTGCTTGAATAACGGCTTCTTCCGAGATATTTTGCATACCAAACTTGATGTTATTCCGTATTGTGTCTGAAAACAGAAAAACATCTTGTGGAACATACCCAATATGAGAGCGAAGATGTTGAATGTTATACGATTGGATAGGTCGACCATCCACCAGTATTTGTCCCGTCGTTGTGTCGTACATACGTACAATTAGATTGGCGATAGTTGATTTCCCTGAGCCCGTTGTTCCTAAGATTGCCACCGATTCACCTTCGTGAATGGTTAAATTGAAGTCTGTCAAAGCTTGAATGCCTGTGTCAGGATAATGAAAACCAACCTGATTGAAAGAAATGGCACCTCGAATGGGTACTTCCACATTTTCATGAGAAACAATATCCGTTTTCGTATATAAAAACTCATTGATTCGTTCTTGAGATGCTGCCGCGCGTTGTATTTGCGAGGTTGTCCAACCAAGGGCTGTTAAAGGCCAAGTAAGCATGTAAACGTACATGATAAACTCCGTGATATTGCCAGGCGTTAGACTACCTGCAATGACTTCTTGTCCACCGATAAACACACACAAAACAGTACTGAGGCCAATCAAGAATAGGATAGTAGGAGAAAAAAGAGATTCTACACGTGTTAATTCAAGGGAGCGATCTTTGTAATAATTACTTTCTTTGGTAAATATTTGAAGAGAATCTTTCTCCTTTGCGAAGGACTTAATTACGCGTATTCCTGAAAAAGCTTCTTGTACAAAAGTAGATAAGTTGGATAAGCTACGTTGAATTTCCTCCGAGCGTTTATTCACAATAGAACTTACAAAAAAGATACTGATGGATAAAATAGGCATGGGAACCAAAACCCACCAAGTCAGTCGTGCATTAACAGAAAACATGTAGGTCAGCACCATTACAACCAAGACGACCATATTGAGCAAATACATGATAGAAGGGCCGATATACATCCGAACTTTACCTACATCCTCCGAGATACGTGCCATTAAATCGCCTGTACTGTTTTGTTTGTAAAAACTAAGTGGTAAAGATTGGTAGTGCGCATAGATTTCATTTTTCAAATCAAACTCGATATGCCTAGACATGACAATGATGGTTTGTCGTACAGCGAAGAGAAAAATACCTTTCAAGATAGCCATGGTTAGAATGACAATCCCGAAAATCCCGACGCTGGTTGCAAACAAACTGTACATTTCTTGTTGAATGCTCGTTTGTTGGAACATAAAATACAAGTCAATATTGTCTTTCACTAAATCGAGTGCAAACCGAACTACTTGGGCGGGTACAATCCCGAAAAGGTTAGAAATGATGGTGAAAATGGTTCCCCAAATGAGGTACCATTTGTACTTAAGTAGGTATTTATTGAGGTGGGCGAGGTGTTTCATATAGGGTTATTAAGCGTGAGCAGCACGTACTTGGTCAATGATTTTGGTATAATATGCCTCGTATTTTGGAACAATGGCGTTCACCTCAAACTCGTGTGCGCGTTTCAATGCATTGGCCTTAAATCTTGGAAGGTTTTCGTCTTGTAGAATATAGAATGCATTTTTCACCATGTCCTCAATGTCACCAATCTCACTTAAAAAACCAGTTTCTCCTTGTATATTTAGTTCAGGTAGACCTCCTGTATTTGTAGAAATGACAGGAACCTCGCATGCCATGGCTTCCAAGGCTGCCAGTCCAAAACTCTCTTTTTCAGAGGGCATGATGAATAAGTCCGCGACAGAAAGAACTTCTTCAATAGCATCTAATTTTCCAATAAACCGAATATCATCGCACAAGTGTAAGTCGCGGCAAAGTTGCTCCATAGCAGGCCGTTCTGGACCATCTCCGACGAGCAACAGTTTACATGGGATTTGCTGCTTTAGTTTTCCAAATGTGTGAATGATATCTTGGATACGCTTTACTTTTCTGAAATTCGATGTGTGAACGAGCAGTTTTTCATCATTCGGACAAATAATTCGTTTGAAATGCTCTTTCTTTTGTTTGTGAAAACGCGTGAAGTCTACAAAGTTGGGGATAACCTCAATTTCTCGATGGATAGAGAATGTCTCAATGGTTTCTCTGCGTAAGTCATCAGAAACTGCCGTAACTCCATCCGATTTATTTATGCCTAGTTCGATGACAGGTTTGTAGGTCGCATCTTTGCCAACTACCGTAATATCTGTGCCGTGGAGCGTTGTAACTACTGGAATATTAATACCCTCACTGAGTAAAATTTGTTTGGCCATGAACGCGCATGTAGCGTGCGGAATGGCGTAATGTACGTGCAGTAAGTCTAATTTTTCATATTTAACAACATCTACCATTTTCCCTGTAAGTGCAGATTCATAGGGAGCATACTGAAAAAGTGGGTAGTTTGAGATATTCACCTCGTGGTAGAAGAGGTTTTCATTGAAAAAGTCCAACCGAATGGGTTGGGTGTACGTGATAAAATGGACTTGGTGACCATTTTGAGCAAGTGCCTTGCCTAATTCTGTGGCCACAACACCACTACCGCCAAAAGTTGGATAACAAACAATGCCTATTTTCATAGTGAAGTGAAGTGGATTTTCTGAAAATCCTAAGTCTGATCTAAATGAATCGATTGAATTTGAGAACATCTACTCGTCCAAATCTTGGATAAATAGGAGTAGCCTCATAGATAACAACTATTATTTTGGAAATAATTCCCGAAAAGAACACAGGTTTTTTTATTCAAGGCATTTTCAAGACTTCATTTGTCAGAAAACGGGAGTAGCGTTGGTCAATAAATAGCGATAAATGATGTAGATTTGTGTGACGAACCTATTTCTATTTTATGCGCTACATTTTTGTATTTTTCAGACTTATCCGGTACAGAAATTTACTGATGATTGCGTTTACGCAGTACTTTGCTCGCTATTTTATTGTTGGGGTTGAGAACTCGTTTGGGGAGATAGTAACGGATAAAAATCAATTTTTAATTACGTTGGCGACGGTCACTATTGCAGCAGCAGGCTATGTCATCAACGATTATTTTGATGTTAAAATTGATTTGGTAAACAAGCCCAAAGATGTCATTATTGGTCGCTACATGAAAAGAAGATGGGCTATTGTGATTCATCAGTCATTGAGTGTTTTTGGGGTTCTTTTGGGGTTTTTCATTGGCTGGAAAGTATTTTTGGTGAATCTCTTTGCCGTTAGTTTACTATGGTTTTATGCCGAGCGTTTCAAGCGGCAAGCGTTTATTGGAAACTTGGTTGTATCTGGTCTAACCGGGGCCTCACTAGTTGTTATGGCTGTTCATTATACGTCAGGTGACAAATTATTGAATATTTATGCTGTTTTTGCTTTTTTCATCTCGCTGATTCGCGAAATAATCAAAGATATGGAGGATATCAAGGGCGATAAAAAATTTGGGTGTCAAACGCTTCCTATTTTGTGGGGAGTACCTAAAACCAAACAGTTAGTTTGGATAATTATGCTCATTTTTGTGTCGGTTGTTTTATCGATGGGTTTTGCACTTCAAAATAAAATATTGTTGTTTGTGTTTCTCCTTCTAGGCATTCCTGTTTCTTGGTTGGCATACGCACTTATCAAAGCAGATCGCAAGGTTCACTTTGCTCAGTTGAGTAGATTAGCCAAATGGATTATGTTGTTTGGAATCAGCAGTATGGCTGTTGTTTAACTTTATTTGAAAATAAAAATGATTTCTCTTGCTGTTTTGGCTTCTGGTTCGGGAAGTAACGCCGAAAGACTCTATACTTATTTTGAGAATCACCCGAAAGTGAGGGTGGTATGTTTTCTGACAAATAACCCCAAAGCGGGAGTCATAGAACGTGGACATCGTTTGGGTGTCCCGACGGTCGTATTTAACCGAAAAATGTTTTCAGGTTCAACGACAGTTTCGCAGATATTGACAAATTTTGAGATAGACTGGGTTATTCTTGGGGGGTTTTTATGGTTAATTCCCCCGTCACTCATCGCTCAATTTCCTGATAAAATAATTAATATTCATCCCGCTTTATTACCCAAATTTGGTGGAAAAGGCATGTGGGGACATCATGTTCACGAAGCTGTTGTTGCTGCGAATGAGCAGAAATCTGGCATAACCATCCACCTTGTCAATGAAAAATACGATGAGGGTGAATTGATTTTTCAGGCAGAGTGCCTTGTTGAACAAGGAGACATGCCTGATGACGTAGCGGCCAAAGTCCAAGCCCTAGAACAAATCCATTTTCCAGTTGTGGTAGAAGAATACATTTTGAAGCATTACTCTTTTACTTCTTCGTAATCTACATATTGACCTCCTCGAAATTTAGGTTTTTGGTCTTCTTTCGGGATGAAATCCACACGGACATCACCTTCTCTTTTGGGTGGGGTTTGGGTGGATTTTTGGTGTTTCTTTTGCTCTTTCACAAGTTGTCTACCGACAACCAGCCAAAAAAGAAATCGTCTGAGTGCAGGTACGAACGCAAGGAGGAGAATGAAAATCAGAAGGAACTTTAGCATGACTTTGGGTTTCTTATGAATTAGGTAGCCTTGAAAAAAAGCTGTATTTGGTTGATAATTTGATGTAGCAAATGTAGAGAAAAAACAATTGCCTTTATCTACTTTTCTAAAAACAGCAAGAAAGTGAGAAATGTTCGGTTTGCTAGCGTAAGAGGAAATAAAACGTGGTTTTCTGAAGTAAATTATATCATAAAAGAGGCTTCTCAATAAACCCTAACTTGCCATTGTTTTACTTGTAGACTTAATGTTTGCTAATTCTCTGTTCTAGCCCCCCTTTTCTGTAGATTGGTGAAGTTTCTGATTACCATATCACTAAACCAAAAAATTAGGTTGTTTCAGAAAGAACATTTGCGCTTATTTGTATCCGTTTTCCGGTAGTTCAGTCAAACGTGCAGGTTTCTCTCGTTTGGTTTTCTAATACAATTACTATTTTATCATATCTATATGTCAATGTCAAAGAAAAATCAGCTTTCCTTTTGGGTATTTAGTGCATTTGTTGCTTTTGTATGGGCTTGCCAACCGGCACAAAAAGACGAGACGGCTGGGGTAGAAGAAGGCCCTGTTGTTTGGGTGGTCGATTCTGTTAAAATTCACAAAGCAGGAACACGACGAATAAACAACAGTGATACGACGCAAACAAATGTACACGTTAGTTTTCCGCTTTTGAAGAATAAAAATGTATCTCCGGAGGTCGTATCACAAATAAATGCACGTATTGAGCAAAAGATAAAAGATATTGTTTGGGGTTGGACAAATTTCGAAGAAAATGTCAAAACACCTACCAAGTCTGTCGAAGCATTGGCAGAAGAATTTATCAGAATGGCGGAACAAGACTTAGCTAGCTTTAATGAGGATGTTCCTACTTCGTTTATGTCGTACGAACTAGAAGTAACGGGTAAAGTAGATTATATCAATGAGAAGGTGGCGTCAATTACGTTTTCTACGTACTCGTTTACGGGAGGGGCACATCCAAACTCAGCAGTGGAAGTGCTGAATATCTCTTTAGAAACGGGAAAAGAGCTAGGTTTGGAAGAGATGATTACGGATACCGTTGCGCTAAAAAAAGTAGTTGAAGAGGCGTTCATTGCTAATGAAAAGAAAGAACTTCAAGAAGTGGTTATGTCAGATTACTTTTTTGAGGAAGGTTTCGCATTACCATCTTCTATCTCTGTTAAACCAAACGGCTTGTATTTTGTATACTCACCGTACGAAGCGGCTTCTTATGCGCGTGGTTACATTGAATTTGAAATTCCGTTTACCAAGCTAGGTACATTGGTCAATAAAGATAAGTTAGGGATAAAATAAGGGTTTGTTTCCTAATCTTTTTAAAAAATTACACTAATTTTGAACCAAACAATTTAAACACGTACGATGGAATTTAGCGTTGATAAAAAAGAGCAATACGTCATTCTGACTGCCCAAGGGACAGATTTAGATGCTGCTTCTGCAACCACATTAGAGAAACAAATCATTCAGCTTTATGCATCTGATAAGGTAATTAATTACATTCTTGATTTTGACGAAACGACGAGCATTGCGGAGGAAGGGTTGACTTTACTAAAGAAAATCAACGCACTTTGTCAGCGGGAGTCAGGATTACTCGTGACCGTTTCAACAAATGATGATGTATTGGATGCGTTGGATGGTGCAAGAATTGAAAAAATGGTTTCTTTGTTATCTGTAGAAGAAGCTATTGATGCCATTTTTATGAATGAACTTGAAAATGATTTCCTTGGCGATGAAATGGACGATGACCATGGCTTTGAGAGCATAGAAGGCGAAGATGTTTAAAAAAATAAAAAGCCCCTTACTTCCCATAGCAAAAGTAAGGGGCTTTTTTTATTCATTTTTTTACTAGAAAAAGTGGGTTTCGCTCAATCCGCCAATAATTTTTTATCTTTGTCCGTCAAAATGGACTTTGCAGGCACACAGTCAGCCAGACTATATGACGTCACATTTACTTACATTATTTACTTGATTACCACGTTGGAATGAAAATATCCTACAAGCAATTACGCACACTTATTCACAAAGAAATAACCCCGACAGAACTAGATACGCTATTGACCGATACGGGATTAGAAGTAGAAGGGATTGAAGAGGTTGAGTCTATAAAAGGAGGATTAAAAGGAATGGTTATTGGCGAAGTTTTGACTTGCCAACCGCATCCAGACGCAGATAGACTGCAAGTGACAACCGTCGACATAGGCGAAGAAACGCCTTCGCAAATTGTTTGTGGTGCAAAAAATGTAGCTGTTGGCCAAAAAGTAGTTGTAGCTACGGTTGGTGCTATTTTGTATCCTACTTCAGGAGAGTCTTTTGTGATTAAAAAATCAAAAATTAGAGGAGTAGCATCTGAAGGTATGATTTGTGCAGAAGATGAAATTGGCTTGGGTCATTCGCACGATGGAATTATGGTTCTAGATACAGATTTACCTACTGGTACACCTGCTGCCGACTACTTTGGATTGGAATCTGACTTTTGTATTGAGATTGGCTTAACACCAAACCGAGCGGACGCAGCTTCGCATGTAGGAGTTGCCCGTGACCTAAAAGCTGTTCTGCAAACGCCAGTACAATGGCCTTCTGTTGAAAACGTATCTTTGCCATCTATACCTTCTGCTATTCAGGTGAAAATTGAAGATGCGGAAGCTTGTCCACGTTTTTGTGGCCTACATATCACGCAAGTAGAGGTTAAAGAATCGCCTGCTTGGCTAAAACATTTTCTGGGTACAATTGGTGTAAATAGCATCAATAATTTGGTAGATATCTCCAATTATATCTGTCATTACATTGGCCAACCCATGCATATTTTTGATGCAAAGAAAATCATTGGTGGCGAAATTAGGGTAAAGAAACCGGAAGCAGGTACCAAACTGATAACACTCGATGGCGTTGAACGTACATTAACAGGTTTCGACCTCGCAATTTGCAATGCAGAAGCACCCATGGCGCTTGCAGGGATTTTCGGTGGAGAGCATTCTGGTGTAACCGCAGAAACGACGGAGGTATTCTTGGAAGTTGCCTACTTTAATCCGGCAGGTATTCGGAAATCAGCGACACATCACGGCTTGAAGACAGATGCTTCGTTCCGTTATGAGCGCGGTACAGACCCTACGTTGCCTCCTTACGCCATTCGATTGGCAGCGGCTATGGTACAGGAGTTAGCGGGAGGTATTATTGCAGGTGAGTTAGTAGAGGTATATCCAACACCTTTGCAACCGGCGACAGTTACTTGTTCGTATGCGCACATTGACAGACTCATTGGGATTCAGATACCCAAAGAAGAAATACGCCGAATTTTGCGTGATTTGGATTTTATATTTACAGAAGAAAGTGACCTAGGATTTGTAGTTGAAGTTCCCTTGTATCGCGTGGATGTAACAAGAGAAGCAGACGTTATCGAAGAAATTATCCGAATCCATGGTTTTGAGCAAGTTCACTTATCTCCTCATTTGGCTTCCGACTATCTTTCGGATTTTCCGGTACATGAGCCAGATAAATACCGTTGGCGTGTGGGAGAAACGCTTGTTGCCAATGGTTTTTTTGAAATTCAAACATTGTCAATTGTAAAACCTGCGTACAACGCACCTTTAAAAGAGCAAGTAGTAGGTGAAGAAGTGACTTTATTAAATCCGTTGAGTGAGGAGCTGTCTGTCTTACGCCAAAGTCTTCTATTTTCTGGACTAGAAAGCTTGGTTTACAATATTAATCGTAGACAGCGAAATTTGAAGTTTTTTGAATTTGGTCGGTCGTATTACAAGGTAACTTCGCAAGAAGGAAAAACGAGTTACAAAGACCAAGCAGTTCTTGGGCTTTGGATGACAGGCAATGTACAAGAAGAAACGTGGAACAAGCCAAGCGTTGCCGTTACGTTTTATGATTTATTGGAAGCAGTACAAAAGGTACTCCGTGTTCTTAAAGTGGATGGATATACGACCTTAGATGATGAAAGTGGCCTGTTTCAGTATGGACTAAGTTATCAAGTACGTCAGAAAAACGTTGTACGTTTCGGGATGGTCAAGCCACAATTTGCCAAACTAGCCGATTGCAAACAGCCGGTTTTTTATGCAGAATTTGATTGGAATTTGCTATTGAAGGTATATTCATCTAATGTGGCTTACCAAGAAATTTCAAAATATCCGGAAGTGCGCCGAGACTTATCCTTGGTTTTAGACAGTACTGTTCGTTTCCAAGATATTTTGGATTTAGCAAACAAAACAGAGCGTAAATTACTACGAAAGGTACATGTCTTTGATGTATATGAAGGAGATAAGTTACCAGATGGAAAGAAGGCATATTCGCTTAGTTTTGTGCTTCAAGATGCACAACAAACATTAACAGATCAAGTGATAGACAAGACGATGCAGCGATTGATGGTTGCCTTTGAAGAAAAAGTTGGTGCGATGATTCGGAAATAAGCTTGCTTGGATATTAGTTTGTTGGACTATTAAATTATAGAAGATATGGATCGTTTCTTGGCGGAGAATCTTGAGTTGGTGGCCCGTATGGAAGATGTTTTTGAAAGTCTTCGTAGGGTACGTCATGATTTGTCCCGCCAAGAAACATTGTATCATTCTTTAGAGCTTAAGTACGCCGATTCTGAGCGAGAAATTGTTCGATTAAAGGAGCAGATACGCACATTAAAAGAAGAAGTGGTACGTGAGAAATCTAAAAAAGAGCTGGAGGCAAAGCAACAAGATTTTAATATTAAAAATAAAATAGCTAAAATTGTGGAGGAAAACCTAGGCAAAGATGAAGAAGCCGAAGTTTGGGGGAAATTAATAGAGATATTGATTCGAGAGATTGACGAGTGTGTTGCTATAATTAAGGGTTAAAAATAAACGGTATGGGTATAGAGTCTGATAAGAGAGAAGTGGTTAACCTGATATTGGATGATAAACTAGTCCCGTTTATCGTTCGAGGTGACCTAGAGACCTATTACCGTACAGCCGGCGAATTATTTAATAATAGATTAGCAGTTTTAAAAAACAAGTATAGTGGCTTGACATCCAGTAGTGATATCTTAATACATGCGTTAGCGATAGAAGCTTTGGTGGATGCACTTCAAGCAGACCATAATTACTTACACTTAAAGAATGCTATTGAAAAAAAAATAAATGAGCATTTAACGCACGAACAACCCAGTTGACTGTCTTAGTGACTACCCCCTAAATTTTGTCTTTACAAACACATTGCTAGTGGTTTCTCTTTACGATACATTGATTCACTTTTACAGAGAAAACCCTTATGGATTATTTAATTATGTTTTTTACTGACTTACTAGCTCTAGGGCTTGGTTTTTATGTCGGTAGAAATTTATTGAAAAAAGCACAGAAAAATTACGAGCAGGAAGCTGAAAAACGAGCAGCTGATATTATAAAGTTAGCTGAATCGAATGCCGCAAGTATTAAAAAAGATAGAATGCTTGAAGCAAAAGAGCATTTTTTGAAGTTGAGGTCTGAATTTGAAGAAGATTCCAATAGACGTAAAAATGTTATTGTTCAAAATGAGCAAAAGGTGAAGCAAATGCAGTCACAAGCTACTCAGATGCTCGAACAAAACAAAAAGAAGGAATCGGAATTAAATCAGCTCCAAACTAAGCTTGCTGAGCAGCTAGAAAATGCTGTGATGAAGCAAGTAGAAGCAGATAAGATGTTCAAAGAACAAGTTTCGCAACTTGAAAAAATTGCAAATTTATCTGCAGATGAGGCAAAACAACAGTTGATTGATAGTCTAAAAGAAGAGGCAGAGACGCGTGCGTCTGCGTACATCAAGCAAACGATTGAAGAGTCGAAGTTGTCCGCTACGAAAGAAGCTAAGAAAATTGTTATCGAGACTATTCAACGAACAGCCGCTGAACAAGCAATTGAGAACTGTGTTTCTGTGTTTAATATTGAAAGCGACGAAGTCAAGGGTAAAATCATTGGTCGGGAAGGACGTAACATTCGGGCATTAGAAGCTGCTACGGGTGTAGAAGTAATCGTTGATGACACCCCAGAGGCAATTGTTATTTCTAGTTTTGATCCAGTTCGTCGAGAAGTTGCACGTCTTTCATTGCATAGGCTGGTACAAGACGGTCGTATTCACCCGGCTCGTATTGAAGAGGTGGTTAATAAAACGAGAAAGGAAATTGAAAATGAGATTATTGAAATCGGTGAGCGTACAGTGATTGATTTGGGTATTCATGGTGTACACCCTGAGCTGATTAAATTGGTTGGTCGGATGCGTTTCCGTTCGTCGTATGGTCAAAACTTACTTCAACACTCGCGTGAGGTAGCAAAGTTGTGTGCAACGATGGCAGCTGAGCTAGGCTTAAACGTTAAATTAGCTAAACGTGCTGGTTTACTTCATGATATTGGAAAAGTATATCAGGAAGAATCAGATTTGCCACACGCAATTTTGGGTATGGAATTGGCGAAAAAATACAAGGAAAACCCAGAGGTTTGTAATGCAATTGGTGCTCACCACGATGAAATTGAAAAAACGAGTATTATATCTCCGATTATCCAAGTTTGTGATGCCATCTCAGGTTCTCGGCCAGGTGCACGTCGTGAAATGATGGAATCGTATGTACAACGTCTCCGTGATTTGGAAGATTTGGCGCTGTCTTTCCCAGGTGTCGAGAAGTGTTATGCCATTCAGGCAGGTAGAGAATTGCGTGTAATCGTAGATGCTGAAAACTGCACAGATGACCAAGCAAGCTCGATGTCTTTTAATATTTCACAGAAAATTGAGAAAGAAATGCAGTATCCAGGTCAAATCAAAGTAACGGTTATTCGTGAAATGAGAAGTGTTGCGTACGCAAAATAAAGACGCATTGAGTACAAAAGAAAAGCGGCAATGTTTACCAAACATTGCCGCTTTTTTGTTAGAAATCTTGTTGACCAGCCGCATAAGCGATAGCTGCAATTGATTTTTCAAATTTTGATTTGATAGATTCTACTTTAGCGCGCATTTCAATTAATTTGGACTCACGCGCGTTGATTAAGAAAAGAGAACTTTCTCCCATATTAAATAAGTCGATTTCGGCTTGAAGCAAGATTTCTTGGTTTTGAGTTGCCAATTGCTGTATTTGAAGTTGTTTTTGTAACTGAATGGCCTCGTTGTAAAATGCAGTTACTTCATTAAGAATTTCTCTGGAAGTTTGCCTCTGTTCAAGACTAGTTTCTTTCTGTTTGATTTGTACTTGCTGGATTTTACCACGTTCTTTTCGTAAAAATAAAGGAAACTCAAAAGTAACTCCTACCTTCTGATTGGTGCGTAATAAGCTATAATCAGAAAAGGTGTAGGAAGGCGAGTCAATTGCATTGAAATTCAAATCTATTTTGGGTTTTAAGAATTCCTTTGCAAACCTTTCTTCAATTTTGAGCTGTTCCATCTTGTATTGTAACTTCAATAAGTCGGGGTGGTTCAATCTTGCTCGTTGTAAAAAGTCTTGCAATTGTTCTTGAGATAGTGCGCGGCTTGGTACTGCTGGAGGAATTGCATCTTCAGGTATTTCTAGAGGCATTCCTTCAGAACTCCACAAATAATTAGATAAGTAGAGCGTGTAGTTTGTAAAATCAAGCTTAGCTTGCTCAAGCTCAGCCGAACGAGAGAGAAGGGTAATCGAAGCCTCAACAGAATCTCGGCCCGCTTTTTCCCCAATGGTTACCTGAGTTCTGATAAAGTCTAGCCTATCTTTTGCTAATTGATATCCTTCCTTTTGAAGTTCATAGTTGCGAAATGCATAGTACCATTCCCAATAATCCTTAGCTGCCGAAAACATGATTTTATTTACTAATTTTTGGCGTTCAGCGGTGGCCATATTTTGGTAAATTCTTGATTGAAGTAAGATGCTTCTTCTTTGATCAATCAATAGTCCTTTTCCTAACGGCACGTTGAGACCGATAATCGAGATGTTATCCGAAAGTTCAGGGTTTAGTCTTTCTCCCCCGTTTTGTTCCCGACCCACTTTCAAATCAATACCACCCCAAACGGGTACTTTCAAAGCATATTCCCAATGTGTGTAATATTCTTTGTTATTGATCGATTTTCTATCAAAAGTGCTTTCAAGTTTTGGGTCGAACTGACCCTTTGCCATCATTAAATCGGCTTGAGCGTAATCAATGACCAAATCGGCTTGTTTTACGACAGGGTGATTGGTAAGTACCAATTGGTAAAAGTCAAAATAGCTAAAAACCTTTTTTTCTACCACTTGTGCTTGGAGTAAAAAAGGGAATAAACTGATATATATATACAGAAGTTTTCTCATTTCATAAGTACATTCTATTTGCCGGAAAGTAATAACTTAGTTTTGGATACTATCCGGCAAATGGTTGAATGAAATTGGTAATTCATTTATTTTTTCTCCTTTCCAGCATCTTTTTTGGTGTAGGCATCTCCTGCTTTGGGTATTTCTTTCAAGCTTGGAGGGAATGCATTGAGTTGTCGCCAGATTTCATACCAAACAGGTACATCCTCTAACATCACCCATCCATAGACGCCAGAACCCATACGGAGCTGTGGAGGCCATGCTTCTTGTCCTTCTTTTGGAGTTACGAGAAGGCGATAGGTGCCGTCGGGGCTATCGATATAGTCAATGACAGCTACTTCGCCACCAAATGTACCAACAGCAACTGAAGGCCACCCAGAGAACTGAAGAGCAGGCCAACCTTCAAACTCAATTCGGACTTCTCTATTTAATTGAATAAGTGGTACATCCATTGCACGTACATAGAGTTCAACTGCCATTTGTGGGTTTGTTGGCTGTAATGTACAAACGGCTTCTCCTTGTTTTATGGTTTCGCCAATACCTGCTTTAAGCGCACGTACGACAAAACCATCTTGTGGTGCACGAATGACATAAAAACCTTGTCTGACAGCCACACTTGCTTTTTTGTTAATTAGTTTCGAAAGTTCAGAATCCCCTTCTGCAAGTGCTACTTCCGCTGAGCTAAGGTCAGAGGTTGCTTTGGCTAGTTTTTCGTTGTATTCTGCACGCAGCGCGGTGTATTCAATCCGACTGTTAAGCAATTCTTGTTTTGAGATTTGAAGCTTGTTCTGCGTAGAAAGAAGTTTTGATTCAACTTCTTGTATTTTTAAGCGGCGTGTTTCTAAATCAATGAGCGATAGGATTTGCTGTTTGTATTGAAGCTCACCTCTTTGTACTCGTTCTTTTGCTACAGCTACTTGTAAACGATCATTTACAACGTCTATGCTATCAGACTGTACTTTTGCAGTGTTTTGCTTGATTTTATTAGACGCTTTTTGAATGCTAAATTCATAATTTTGTCTAATAGCCTGTAGTTGGTCTTGAAGTGCGCTAATCTTCATTCGATAGCCTTCAATTGCTTGTCCTTTTGCGTTAATTTGTTCGTCTAGTCGAAGTAAGATATTTGGGTCAAAATAATCATCTTTGATTTCTGATATAACTAATAGAGTATCTCCTTTTTTTACTTCTTGACCTTCTCGGATATTCCATTTGACAATCTGACCATCAATGGTATTTTGAACGGTTTGTGGTCTATCTTGGGGAGTTAGTGCAGTTACTAAGCCATTTCCATTGATATTCTGCTGCCAAGGAAGGAATAAAACCACAAAAAAAACGATGAAGAAGCCAACCATCCATTTTTTTAGGATTTGCGTGGCTTTAGGGGTCTTTAAAGTATCGAGCACGTATAATTCGTGCTTTTCGTCAAAATCTTTGGGTAGTTTTCTATTCGTAATATTTAGCATTGTTCTAATCTCTTAATGAATAAATGGAGGGTTTACCAGGTACATTCTACAAATTTAGGGTCATTTTTTATAGACGCGTAAGGGCCTTCTAAGACGACCTTACCGCCTTCTAAAAGACATACTCTGTCGCATGATGCCATCACTTGTGGGTCATTTGAAATCGTCACGAATGTCCAGGGTGCTGTCTTTGCACAGAGAATTTTCAGTAAATCAGTGATGTATTGTCTGTCAAAATGTTCGTAGCATTCGGAGATAAGCAGTAATTTGGGTTTATTCACGATACAACGTGCGAGACCAATTTTAGCTGCAAAACTGGAAGAAAAACGGCGGCCTCCAGAAACCATTTCGGTTTGTAAGCCTTCTTTTAATTGCCCGATGACGTCCAGAAGCTGGAGTTGTTGCAGCGTATCGTATGCATCCTTCATAGTCACGTTGGGCCTGTTCATTGTGATATTTTCAAGAAGTGTACCATTGAATATGCCTTCATTCGTGACGTTTCGCTCGATTGATTCGTGCAAATGTTCTCTTTCAATATCAACCAAAGATACATGATTATACAAAATCATTCCTTTGTAAGAAGTATAAATACCTGCCAATACATTGAGGAGTGTCTCTTTTCCTGTCCCATTTTTACCTACGATACAAACTTTCTCATTGGATTGAATATGAAGGTCAAGTTTCTTCAGAACAGGTTCAGGCATATCTTGGAATTGATAAGAAAGGTCTTTTATTCTGACCTCAATTCCTTTAGTAGAATCTTGAAGGTGTTTGATAATACCGCCGTTAGGTTCAAGTGGTAGGTCAGAAACTTGACCAAGTTTATCGACGGCTGTTAGTAAATCAAAGATAGAGTCAACCGAGAGCAAGATTTTCTCTACACTACCAATCACTAATACAATGATGATTTCAGAGGCAACAAACTGCCCAATCGTAATTTGCTTGTTAATGACCAAATATGTACCTAAAAGTAGAAGTCCTGCGGTTACAAAAGTTTTGAAGAATACAGCGTTGTAAAATATTATGAGGACGTTATCAAAGTATTTTTTTCTGTATTTTAAGTAGGTGTTGATATTGCGTTCCATTTTGTTGAGTGGAAACGCCAAGTTCCCTGAAACCTTAAAGGCATAGAGTGTTCGAGCAATATCTTGTAACCATTGAGCGATTTTATATTTGTTTTTCGATTTTAGGATATTTGCTTGGAGTGTTTGGCTTCCTAAAAAACGAGTCACCATGAATATTAGTAAAACGGTGACGACAGAAAAAGCAATAAACAAAGGGTGATAGGCGGCTAATAGAATGAGTCCAAAAATTATTTGAATCAAAGCAGCCGTGGTATCAATTAGGAGTTTAGGTAGTGTTTTTTGTACAGTGATTATATCAAAAAAACGGTTCATGAGTTCAGGCGGATAATACTTCATGAGCGCTTCAGTTTTCACACGAGGAATTCGGTATGCATAATCAAAGGCGGCTTTTGTAAAGAGGCGTTCTTGCAGGTATTCCATGACAGTCAGCTGCATGACCTGCATGATTCCCGAAACAGCCAAAGCTAAAATCACCAAGGCTATTAAAACATAAATAGAGCTAAAGTAAAGCCCCCCTTGAACCATCCCGATGATGGCTTGGATTCCGAGCGGTAAAACGAGACC
>JBKBRQ010000418.1:0-698 GCA_046292055.1 Spirosomataceae bacterium
CCATCGTGTAAATAAAGTTGCAAAGTAAAAAAGGTTCTGAGTTACTAAGGTTGGTTAAAATCTTAGGAATTCAGAACCTTTTTTTATTTTAAAGTTTTGCAACAAACTAAGCTACAATCTTTAAAAAAAATACTTGCAATTGTTAGCTCTATGTCGTTCCTTTGCACTGTTCCTATATTTATTGAAAGTTATCACGAAAGGCGGAGGGAAAAGACCCAATGAAACCTTAGCAACCCTTTATTTTTAAAGAAGGTGCTACATTCTACTTTATACAACCAGTATCAAAGATAGATAACACAAGAATACTTCTACAGTATTTCTCAAACCTTTTCTTGACAACATATCGAATTTTTTAGAGCAGATTAATGGCGCTTTTCAGTCATAATCGTTCCCGCTTTCCGTTACAATCTTTTATTTTTTAAAGAAAAAAATAAAAGGATTTTCACTGCAATCGGGGCTAAAGAGTTAAAATAGTGAACTTTTGTAATTATTATTCAAAAGTATAGATTTAGAATATTTTCTAGATTTCAATTATCATAAGTTATGTCAAATATTATGAAAGCATCAGCAGTAACTCCCCCTTCGGGGGTTAGGGGGGCTCTTTTAGAAAGAATCCTCATCCTTGATGGAGCGATGGGAACCATGTTGCAACGTTACAATTTCTCCGAAGAAGATTTTAGGGGAGAACGTTTCAAGGA
>JBKBRQ010000419.1:0-681 GCA_046292055.1 Spirosomataceae bacterium
CGGACAGACCCGCCCGAGAATTGGCTGCGCCTATTGCCGTTATTCCCCTAAAATCCATCGAAAAAATGGAACAACCTTCACTTCTTCCTCTTCTCAATACCGTCGCCGGTGTACGAATGGAAGAACGCTCTCCAGGAAGTTTCCGCCTGTCTATTCGGGGAAGCTCCATTCGCTCGCCCTTTGGTGTGCGCAATGTGAAAGTCTATTGGGAAGGAATCGCACTAACGGACGCGTCTGGTGGCACTTACCTGAATTTGGTTGACTTGTCAAATATTGGCGGCATTGAAATCATCAAAGGACCGGCGGGTAGTTTGTACGGTGCAGGTACAGGAGGCGTAATGTTGCTGTCTGCCCGTGGGAAATCCGTTGGTTCTCAGGAAAATACGCAAGAAATCCGGAGTCAAGTCATGCTGGGAAGTTACGGTTTGCGTCATCTCAGTACAGGATATGCCGTTGCAACAGACAAAATGAACGCCAGTTTGAGTCTCGCTCAAGTAGAAGCGGATGGCTACCGTGACCATACAAATTTGAAACGAAATTCGGCACAATGGCAGGGAAGTTTCTATGTTTCACCTGCCCGAACTATTCAATCGCTGCTATTGGTTGGGGATATTGCATACCAAACACCAGGCGGTTTGACGGCCGCCCAAATGGCTGCCAATCGGAGAGCTGCGCGTCCTG
>JBKBRQ010000420.1:0-679 GCA_046292055.1 Spirosomataceae bacterium
ATTAACGCTACTAAATAGTCTATTTAATCGACAGATTAGGTGAGGTTTGCATCAGCAATCAAAGTCGAAACCAAAGTTTCTTGAGAACTTTTGTCAGACAATTCTCTACGAATTACTTTTTCAGCAATTTCAATTGAGAAGCTTGCCATATCTTTCTTCATCTGAGATACCATTGCAACTTTTTCTTGTTGGATAGCCTCACGTGCATCAGCAATAATTTTGTTTCCTTCTATTACGGCCTTGTCTTTTGCCTCAGCTATCATTTTATCAGTGATACCTTTAGCATCACGAATCATTTTGTCACGTTCGGCACGAGCTTCAGCCAAAATTTTGTCATTATCTGACTTTAATTTTGCCATTTCGGCACGTGTTTCTTCTGCCATACGAAGAGCCGACTCGATTGAATCTTCACGCTCCTTTAATGATGAAAGGATTGGTTTCCAAGCAAATTTTTTCAGGAAGAAAACTAAAATTCCGAAAACTAATGCCATCCAAAACAACAGACCGATGGCTGGGGTTAGCAATTCCATGTTATTATAAAATTATAAAAATTAGTAATAATTTAATGTGTAATCTTAGCAAAACTGTCAAGGGTAAATCATGAAACCTGCACCGACGCCTAATGCGAACGGGGCAGGTTATCAATTAGCAAATAATTTGCTTGCTGGCTGTACGCCGC
>JBKBRQ010000421.1:0-670 GCA_046292055.1 Spirosomataceae bacterium
GGAATTGCCATTGGCCGATGCCAACTACATCGTAAAACTCGTGCCAGATAAGCCCGCTTACGGCATTGATTTCGAAAAAATGGTCAATTATCCACTCGATGGAAAAGGCAGTTTGTCGGAGATTGGTATTCAGCCCGATGAGATTGAAAATGTGAAGAAATTTAGAGCCATGTACAATGGTAATGACCTCACAGGCAAGGTTTTGCAACAAGCTCACAGGCTCGAAGGAACGGTACGAAATACGGGTATTCACGCAGCGGGTATCATCATTGCTCCCGAAGATTTATTTAATATTTTGCCAGTTTCGACTTCAAAAGAAACTGAATTATTGATTACGCAGTATGAAGGAAAAATCATTGAAGATGCAGGCGTAATCAAGATGGACTTTTTGGGTCTGCGAAACCTGACGATTATCAAAGATTGTTTGCGAATGATTAAAGAAAATCATGACGTAACGATTGATATAGATAATATTCCCCTCGATGATACGCTTACTTACGAGTTATTGCAACGTGGCGAAACCAATGCGGTTTTTCAGTTTGAATCTGACGGTATGAAAAAATACATGAAAGATTTGAAACCCGATAGATTGGATGATTTGATTGCGATGAATGCCTTGTATCGCCCTGGCCCGATTGCTTATATTCCTAACTTTATCAATCGTAAACAT
>JBKBRQ010000422.1:0-668 GCA_046292055.1 Spirosomataceae bacterium
ATTTTCATAAAACCAATTTTGGGTAGAAAACAGAGACTTAAATAGGGATTTTTCTGTTTTACGCAAAACTACATGGATTCACTCTTTTTTCAAAAGAAACATGGATTAAATGTCGGTTATCCCTTTGTAACGAAGCTAATTTTCTACTTGTTTTCACTTCTTAAAAAGTAAAAAGCCGGCTCATTTCTTCAAAATGAACCGGCTTTTTGGATTGATTTTTTTAAGGTTGGATGTTTGTCCCGAACCCACAGATACAACTTCCGTTTTGTTGATTCTGTGTGGCATCATGCCATTTGAAAAACGGTGCAAAGCGAGTGTTTTCCCAGTAGAATGGTTCTCTTTTTTGTACTACATTGCCTACTTCATTCATCGTTTCGGCTTCGTACACACGTCCATTTATTACAGTATATTTGATACTTTCTGTATTTTTAATATCCTGCAATGGGTTTTTATCTAAGACAAGTAAGTCAGCTAATTTACCAACTTCCAGCGAACCGATGTATTGGTCGAAACCAAGTGATTTAGCTGGGTTTATCGTTGCTGTTTTTAAGGCTTGAAGTGGCGACATTCCACCTTGTGCCATCATCCAGATTTCCCAATGCGCGCCAATTCCTTGTATTTGTCCGTGTGCGCCAATATTGACAAGCACGCCTTGGTCGTTCAAAAGT
>JBKBRQ010000423.1:0-239 GCA_046292055.1 Spirosomataceae bacterium
CCTTGTGAATCAAGTGAAATCATAAGCGAAGAAATTAACTGTTTGAGTTCAAATCAGAATGCACTGCGGTGTGTTGTGATTTGAGCTTTACGCTCATACTGCTCTTTAACAATTAGGTAAGCTGATAGAAAGTAATAAATAAGGTCAACAATTTTATTGTGAACCTTACTCACAACAACGTACGACGTCAAAGACAATTTGGGGTTGTATGGTTAAGTGACTAAGCGTACACGGTGGAT
>JBKBRQ010000423.1:249-642 GCA_046292055.1 Spirosomataceae bacterium
GGCGATGAAGGACGTGCTAACCTGCGAAAAGCTGTGAGAAGTCGGTAAGAGACGTTAGACTCACAGATGTCCGAATGGGGAAACCCAGTGTGTTTACACACTATCGTATGATGAATACATAGTCATACGAGGCGAACCGGGAGAACTGAAACATCTAAGTACCCCGAGGAAAAGAAATCAACCGAGATCCCCTTAGTAGCGGCGAGCGAACGGGGGCTAGCCCTTAAGTTGGTAAAGAATTAGTGGAAGGCTCTGGAAAGTGCCGCGATACAGGGTGATAGCCCCGTACACGAAAAAGCGTTATGAGTGAAAACGAGTAGGACGGGACACGAGACATCCTGTTTGAACATGGGGGGACCATCCTCCAAGGCTAAATACTCCTGACTGACCGAT
>JBKBRQ010000424.1:0-616 GCA_046292055.1 Spirosomataceae bacterium
AGAAAAAATTCGCCAAATCTGCGTCATCTGCCCAATCTACACACTATCTTTTTTCCTCTCATCAAACTCCTAAAAGAACGCTGATAGCGCAGATTTAACTGATTTCACAGAAAAAATCCGCCAAATCTGCGTCATCTGTCCAACTTACCTATCATTTGAAAATATCTTACGTTTAAATTCTGTTCTTTTTCCAAAATTGAGTAATAAACCGATTTCTATTTCAGTCGCCTTGAGATAGTTAAGTAACTGACACTCATGCTCCACACACAGAGAAACAGCAGCCTTTAATTCAATAATTACTTTATCATTTACAATTAAGTCTGCATAGTAAACTCCTACATCATGACCTTCATAAAACACTTGAATTCTCCTTTGCTTTTCTACAAATAAACCCATGGATTGCAATTCTATGAACATCGCGTTTTCATAAACTTTTTCTAGAAATCCGAAGCCTAACGTATTGTATACCTTGTAATAAGCCTTAATTATTTTTTCTGTCAATTCTGCGTGTTTGTAACTTTCATTTTTCATGACTATTTTATTTTTGTTTCATGTATATTAATGCAATCTTCGTACCCATCTTTCCCTCTCATCAAACTCCTAAAAAGAACGCTGA
>JBKBRQ010000425.1:0-614 GCA_046292055.1 Spirosomataceae bacterium
TCTTTGGCTAAATAAGCCTCACGAGGAATTTCTTTGAAGCAATCAAAACAACCTGCTTGTGCCAAACTTTCTAAAGCCCGTTTATTGACTGCCTGCAAATTTACTCTTTCTACAAAATCAAAAATAGACTTAAACTCGCCATTTTTCTGTCTTTCTTCGATAATATTGGCAACAGCCACTTCGCCGGCTCCTTTGATAGCCGCCAGCCCGAAGCGAATTTGTCCTTTTTTATTTACACTAAACTTGTCGGTACTTTCGTTGATATCGGGTCCTAAGACTTGAATGTTTTGCCGTTTGCATTCTTCCAAGAAAAAAGTAATTTTTTCAATATTGCCCATTGAGTGCGTAAGCACCGAAGCCATATATTCGGCGGGGTAATGTGCTTTCAGATAAGCTGTTTGAAAGGCAATCACTGAATAAGCGGCTGAATGAGAGCGATTGAAGCCATATTCGGCAAAACGCTCCATAATATCAAAAATTTCATTGGCTTTCTTTTCATCAATATTATTGATTTCTTTAGCTCCTTTGACAAACTTATCACGTTCTTTTGCCATTTTCTCTTTATCTTTTTTACCCATTGCCCTACGCAACAAATCTGCTCCTCCAAGTGTATA
>JBKBRQ010000426.1:0-613 GCA_046292055.1 Spirosomataceae bacterium
TCGAACGTATAAAAGCCGAAAGGAATGAAGCAGAAGTACAGGATATTTTAGATAAAATTACGGAAGTAGCTGCAATTAATGTGAGTAATGGCGAACTGAATCTGCTCGCTCTCGCAGTTGATGCTGCTCGAAAACGTGCCACTTTGGGCGAAATATCTTACGCAATGGAAAAAGTATCAGGTCGCCACAAGGCAACTATCCGTTCGATTTCGGGCGTGTATCAAGCGGAAGTTTCTGATGATGAAAATTTCAAACTGGCTAAACAAATGGCCGACCAATTTGCCGAAATTGAAGGTCGTCGCCCGAGAATTATGGTTGCAAAAATGGGACAAGACGGCCACGACCGTGGAGCAAAAGTAATTGCTACCAGCTTTGCCGATTTGGGCTTTGATGTAGATATTGGTCCACTTTTCCAAACGCCCGAAGAAACCGCTCGCCAAGCAGCCGAAAACGATGTGCATATAGTTGGAGCATCAAGTTTGGCGGCTGGACACAAAACGCTCGTTCCACAGCTTATCGAAGAACTCAAAAAATTGGGTCGAGCAGATATTATGGTCATTGCTGGGGGCGTAATTCCTGCCCAAGATTATCAGTATCTCTATGATGCGGGCGT
>JBKBRQ010000042.1:0-15933 GCA_046292055.1 Spirosomataceae bacterium
TTACCTGCTACAACGTGGTAGGTAAGTACCTTTGTCAAAGTAGCTTTATTCTCAGGTTTCAAAAGCGTTTCGACAGTACCTGCTGGAAGGTTTTCAAACGCATCATTCACAGGTGCAAATACTGTAAATGGACCAGCCGTTTTCAATGTTTCTACAAGCCCTGCCGCTGAAACCGCAGCAACAAGCGTTGTATGTGACTTTGATTTTACCGCGTTATCTACGATGTCTTTTGTAGGATACATCGCTTCAGTTCCTACTAAAACTGTTTGTGCTTGTGCAGCAAAGCTTCCGATTGACAGGCAGATGGCAGCTAAAATGGTTGTCTTTTTCATAATCTAGTTTGTTTTTTTAATTAAGGAACATAGACAGATACGTCAGTTCTTTTGGTTTAGATTTTTTGAGTTGAAATATTTTTTAACTTTATCTAACGAATTAAAAATCGCTCGTTTCTTTTTGGCTATTTGCCCAATTCGTAACTTTGTCCTAACCTATGATAATCAATGAAGTATGCTTGACTCTACCAATGAACTCGCTCCATTAACGGAGTGGAGGAATAATTTCTATCTAATAAAAGAAAGCTATCAAAAAAAGTCTGTTTCTTTTCTTGCCCATTTACCACCCGAAGTCGCCGTTCAATTGTCCATCTTTGATGTTCTTTCTGTATTGCACAATCGTTTTGGGATGGAGGCAGTCCAGAATTGTTTGCGTCCAGATTTTACGCAACCCTCGCCCTTGCACGGCGCACAGTCAGGTGATTGGATGAAACATACCAATATGGTTGGTGTAAATGTCCGGACTATTCATTCTTTTTTTCATGTAGTCAAATATGCACTTACACTGCCTGAAAGCCAAGATTCCATTCATTTACTACCCATTTGGGAGCCGGGTGTAGTTGGTAGTCTTTATGGTAAGGTAAGTTGGAATATTAATCCTGCTTTTTTTAATTATGAATTAGCAACAGTCGTTCCTGCCTTAAATACCGTTGAAAAACAACTCAAGGCAGTGGTAAATTTATTGCATTTGATGGGTAAAAAAGTAGGAATGGATGTTATTCCACATACTGACCGTTTTTCTGAAGTTACGCTCGTGTATCCCCGTTTCTTTGAATGGGTTCGTAGGAGTGAGGCAGAGATTATTGACTTTTCTGATTCTCTTTCGCACGAAGTTGAAAACGTTATCTGGCAATTTCTACAAAGAAATGGCACAGCAAATGGTACTTCACTTTCCATCTCTTCAAAGCTGTTTTTTGATCCAACCTGCCGGATTATAAGTGATGCCCAACGCTTTGAAATTCTTTTTGGCGCCG
Organism: Spirosomataceae bacterium; assembly: GCA_046292055.1. Taxonomy (GTDB): domain Bacteria; phylum Bacteroidota; class Bacteroidia; order Cytophagales; family Spirosomataceae; genus CAYNRA01. The sequence goes on from JBKBRQ010000042.1 coordinate 1,307, forward strand.
TGCACGATGCGCAAGGTCGTCTTAATAGACGTATGCAGCTCATGCAGGAAATTCTGTATCATGGTTTGGAAACATTGCCTATGACAATGGCGCCCCCATACAGAGGTTTGCATATTAACCCCGCTGATTTTGTACTCGATCATCTTGGTAACCGTTGGTACACGTACGAATTCAATGAGCCTCAATCCATGTCTCGTGTTTTTGGTCCACTCACACGCTATAAACTATTTGCCAATAAAGAACATAGTTGGGAGTTAGATTTTGATCAACCCAATGTCGCTGCTTGGGAATACATTTCTCAGAAATATTTTGAGTGTCAACAAAAATATAACCTTGACTTTATGCGAGGGGATATGGCACACGTTCAACCTAGACCAGAAGGCGTACCAAGTCCAATACCGACTTATTATGACCCATTAGGTTATATTAAAAAGTACATTCAGGCTAAAGGTGTGGCTTACTTTGCTTTTTATGCAGAAACTTTTTTGGCTCCACCGAATGAGATGGGTTACGGCGATGAACTTGACCATCTAGAGGCTATCGAAGCGGAAACCACTCTTGGAGACCTGCAAGCAAGTGCGGTTTCTAGTATCGAGTTCAAGCAAAAGTTCATAGAATACATTGAATTAAAGCAAAAAAGAACATTTGCGCCTTGCTTGACCATGATTACAGCTGACAAGGATGATCCACGCTTTGATTCTTTTTATACGCATGCCAGTCATCTACGGTATTTTGTTGGTATTTTTCTCGCAGATATGCCGAGTTACATGTCGCTTGGTTTTGAATCCAGAAATAAGCATTTGATGCGTGGCAAAAACGAAGAATATTCAAAGTTATATGTGTTTCAAATTCAAGATGACCGAGAGGTAGATAAAGTCACACACGGCCCTTTTCTTTGGGGACAAAATGGGAGACAATTTGCCATTCTGAACGAAATTCGAACTTGGGCGGATACGCATTTTGTTGGTTTCCAAGGAAGAAAAACACGTTGGCTATCTCCCTTGACTTCTGAACAGTTGTATTTTGTTTGGACACAAGAGAAAAATCCCTCTTTTGTTTTTGTTGTTTTCTTGGGTGAACAGGACGCTTTTGATGAGGAAACAGCACGGTCTTATATCTCACCTTATTTCGACATAAGTTTACTCGCATCCTATGCTGATGATAAGGGTGATTTCCCTTGTTTGATTTATCAAGTCGAGAGCCAAAAAAAGAAAGTAACCAAGTCGCCAAAACGGGTAAAATAGGGCAATAGAATAAGAAAAAAAAGAAGGGATAGGCACTTTAGGGGTATTGGTCGTAGTTTCCCTTCTTTTCTTTGAATTTCAAAACATTTTCAATTAATTTAGATTTATAAGGGAGATACAACCAGCTAAACGTGGATTTTGGAAAACTACCCAATGTAGACAACATAGATTTTAGCTTGCCGAAAGACAAGTTTTTATTCGAAAAAAAGAATATTGCTCAACCTGTCAGGTGGTACATAGGGCTGCCCATTTGGAATCAGCCTGCCTGGACGGGAAAAATATATACGTACGACGCAAAAGAAGGTGATTTTTTAAGACAATATGCAGGTCAATTTTCAACAATTGAGCTAAATGTTACGCATTATCAAATACCTTCTGAAAAAACGGTAAGTAGATGGAAAGAATCAGTACCAAGTAATTTTTTATTTTGTCCTAAATTTCCTCAACAAATTTCGCACGAATTGCAGTTAGTTGGGGCTGAAGAACAAACTCGTCTCTTTGTTGAGCGTATTCGAGGGTTAGGTACGAACTTGGGTACTTGTTTTCTTCAACTTCCTCCTACGTTTGGCCCCAATAGGCTACCAATACTCAAAGGTTACTTGGAGAAGTTGCCGAGCGACCTTTCTATATCCGTCGAGTTTCGTCATCCTGACTGGTTTAAAGAAGAAGTGTGGGAGAAAACTTGCAAAATTTTGCAGGAAAGATGCGTAGGTTTAGTTCTATCTGATGTTGCAGGGCGTCGCGATGTTCTACATATGTCAATAACAAACGATACATGTATGATTCGTTTTGTAGGGAATGAATTACATCCGACAGACTACGAGCGTACTTTACATTGGATAGAGGAAAAGTTGACAAATTGGGCATTATGTGCTGTAAATAAGGTGTTTATATTTGTTCATTGTGGAGATAATGAACAAGCACCTGAGCTAGCAGACTTTTGGATTTCGCATTTAAACGAAAAGCTACAAGCAGGTATTTCACAAATACAATGGAAACCAAAAGTGACGCAAAGTAAATTATTTTAAAAATACTTGTGTAGAATAAAAAAAGGTATTAACTTGCATCAAATTGCAAGAGCAATCTTGTTGTTTTGGGACAATTAAATAACCGCTAAGTGTGTAAAGAATTTTCCTAGCAAATTTAGCGAAGGAATAGGCCCGACAGTTTTTAGTCGGGTCTTATTTTTTTATACCAATTCAAACTTTAGTTATTTATTCCTCCTATGCCAAAAGTAGTCATCATTAAATACAATGCAGGCAATGTGATGTCTGTTATGTATGCACTTGATAGAATCGGTGCTTCTTACGAGTTATCCGACGATCCCCAAACTATTCAGTCCGCAGATAAAATCATATTCCCAGGAGTAGGAGAGGCGAGTACCGCTATGCGAAGTTTGCGCGAAACAGGCTTAGATTCCTTGATTCCGACACTTAGACAGCCTTTTTTAGGAACGTGCGTAGGGATGCAACTCTTGTGTAATTATTCGGAAGAAGGCGATACCACCTGCCTCGGTGTTTTTGATATTCCGATTCTTCGGTTTCCCTCACAACCTGGATTTAAAATCCCACAGACGGGTTGGAACTCACTTTCAGATATGAAATCTGTACTCTGCGAAGGCTTGCCCGAAGAGCCCTACGTTTACTATAATCATAGTTTCTATGCGCCATTGTCATCCTATACGGTTGCACAAACAGATTATATCTTGCCTTACTCTGCCATGCTCCAAAAAGATAATTTTCATGCTTGTCAATTTCACTCTGAAATTAGCGGAAACATCGGGCAGCAAATTCTTGAAAATTTTCTTCGTTTGAGCTAATTTTCTTTTTACCTTTCCTTTTTTAAACACTATTTTATGTTTCAAGTTATCCCGGCCATAGATCTCATCGATGGACATTGTGTTCGTTTAACCCAAGGCGATTATTCACAGAAAAAAACGTACAACGAAAATCCACTCGAAGTTGCCAAGATGTTCGAAGATGCTGGATTTACGCGCCTTCATTTGGTTGATTTAGATGGTGCAAAAGCAAAGAAAATTATCAATACACACGTGTTGGAAACCATCGCTTCGCGTACTAAATTACACATAGATTTTGGTGGAGGCGTACAATCAAATACAGATATTCGCATTGCCTTTGAGTCAGGTGCTAAACAGGTAACTGGAGGAAGTATCGCGATTAAAAACCCAGAGTTATTTCATCATTGGCTACAAACGTATGGTTCGGATGCTATTATTTTAGGTGCTGATGCTAAAAATGAAAAAATTGCTGTAGGCGGTTGGGAAGAAGCAACAGCAACAAATATTTATGATTTTGTACAAGAATGGACTGAAAAAGGGATTCGGTATACGATCAGTACAGATGTCGCGAAAGACGGTTTGTTACAAGGGCCATCTTTTGAACTCTACCGAAACATGCAAGCGCACTGTCCTTCGCTTCAAATCATTGCAAGTGGGGGGGTAAGTTCTCTAAAGGACCTAGAACAACTTGCTGAATTAGGCGTCTTCGGCGTAGTCGTCGGGAAAGCCATTTATGAAGGAAAAATCACTTTACCAGAGATTAGCCGTACTTTTTTTGTTTAAAATCCAACAGTTCTTACATGTTAACAAAACGAATTATACCGTGTCTAGATATTAAGGAAGGAAGGACCGTAAAAGGGACGAATTTCGTGAATTTACGAGATGCTGGAGATGCTGTAGAATTGGCAGCGGAATATGCTAGACAAGGTGCTGACGAATTGGTCTTTTTGGATATAACAGCCACAATTGAAGGGCGCAGCACATTATTAGCACTTGTAAGCAAAGTAGCCCGAACAATTAATATTCCGTTTTGTGTAGGAGGAGGGATTAGCTCGATTGAGGACGTCTCGGCTTTGTTACACGCTGGGGCTGATAAAATTTCGATTAACTCATCTGCTGTAAAAAGACCAGAATTAATCACGGAATTAGCACAAGAGTTTGGTAGCCAATGTATTGTAGTTGCCATTGATACGAAAAATACAAATGGCGTAGATATCGTACACACACACGGTGGTCGAACACCAACTACCTTGAAGACGTTAGCCTGGGCAAAAGAAGTGGAGGAAAGAGGTGCAGGTGAAATCCTATTAACCTCTATGGACTGCGACGGCACAAAAGCTGGATTCGCGTTGGAGTTAACAGCTGCCATCTCAAGCCAAGCGAATATTCCGATTATCGCTTCGGGAGGTGCAGGAAATGAAGCTCACTTTTTAGATGTTTTTACAACCGGAAAGGCAGATGCTGGGTTGGCGGCGAGTATTTTTCATTTCAAAGAAGTAGAAATACCTGTACTCAAACAGTTTTTGCATGAAAACCAAGTTCCGATGCGTATGTCTATTTAAAAGAATCAAGACAGATGGAGAAATCTGTCAAAATGTCCTTGTTTTTTTACATTGGTACAAACCTTGCCAATATTAAAGTTGATTTAACCACGAAGTTTTTTGCATATAACAATCCAATTACTGACAAACTGGCACCCAGTAACCAACACCATAAACAACAAACCGGATGATGAATGATTTAGATATGTTATCAAGTCTGGCTGCCCTAGGAGGGAGTATGGAGAATGTGGAGATGATTGAAATTGCATCTCCTGACGAAGTCATGGAAAACACACAAAATTTACCCGAAGAATTGCCGATTTTACCTCTACGTAACACGGTACTTTTTCCAGGTATTGTTATTCCTGTAACTGTCACCCGTACGAAAGCTATACGATTGGTCAAAAAAGCCTATAAGGGAGATCGAACCATCGGCATTATTTCACAAGTGAGACAAACCAAAGAGGAGCCCTCTTTTGATGATTTATACAAAATAGGTACGATTGGAAATATACTCAAAATGATTGTTCTTCCTGATGGAAATGTAACCATTATCTTGCAAGGAAGACGGCGTTTCAGAGTCGAGGAATTTGTAAAGGAAGTGCCTTATATTACTGCACGAGTCAGTTATATTGAGGATGTTTTTCCGAGTCCGAGGAAGAAGGAAATCAAGGCACTGGTACAAAGTTTGAAGGAAGCTGCGACACAAATTATGAATTTGAATGTAGATCTTCCTAGAGATGCGCAAACGGCTATCTCAAACATTGAAAATCCGAGTTTTTTAATTCATTTTCTTTCTTCAAATCTAACGATTGACTTGGCGGAAAAGCAACTTTTGCTTGAAACCTTGGACGGAACGGAACAGGCTCACAAATTATTGGAGCACATGATGAAGGAGATTCAGGTGCTTGAAATCAAACGGGATATTCAAAGTAAGGCAAGCATAGATATTGACCAACAGCAAAGAGAATATTACTTACGCCAACAAATTAAGGTATTACAAGAAGAGTTGGGGCAAGATACGCCAGATCAAGAGGTAGAGCGTCTACGAATGAAAGGTGCAAAAAAGAAATGGAAACCCGAAATTAATGAGCATTTCAATAAAGAAATGAACAAAATTTTGCGGACAAACTCCATGGCACCAGAATATGCTGTTTCCATGAGTTACGCGGAATTATTAGTTGATCTACCTTGGAATGAGTTTACGAAAGATAATTTTGATTTAGCGCGTGCAGCCAAAATTTTGGATGCAGATCATTTCGGATTGAAGAAAGTGAAGGAAAGAATTATCGAGTACATGGCCATTTTGAAGCTTCGAAATGACATGAAAGCGCCTATCCTTTGTTTATACGGCCCTCCGGGTGTAGGAAAGACGTCGCTCGGAAAGTCAATTGCTAAAGCGTTAGGTCGCCAATACGTGCGTATGGCGCTCGGTGGTGTACACGATGAGTCGGAAATTCGGGGCCACAGACGTACATACATCGGTGCGATGCCTGGTAAAATCATTCAAAATATTAATAAATCCAAGTCATCAAATCCAGTTTTTGTATTGGATGAGATAGATAAAGTTGCAAGAGACATGCGAGGAGATCCGTCTTCTGCTTTATTGGAAGTGCTTGATCCTGAACAAAATAGTGCATTCAAAGATAATTATCTGGATGTTGATTTTGATCTTTCAAAAGTCTTGTTTGTTGCAACCGCCAACTCGCTCGATACAATTCAGCCTGCTCTGCGTGATAGAATGGAAATTATCGAGATTTCTGGATATACAGTAGAAGAAAAGCTGGAAATCGCCAAGCGTCACTTACTGCCCAAGCAGCTCAAGGAGCATGGTTTGAAAACAGCAGACTTGAAAATGGGCGCGGATGCCATTCGTGCTATCATTGAGGGATATACACGGGAATCCGGTGTACGTGCACTTGAGCAGAAAGTCGGTGCGGTTGTTCGTAAGATGGCCACTTTTATTGCCATGGATAAACCGTATAAAAAGACAATTAAAAAGGAAGATATCGAAGAGATTTTAGGTAAATCATACTTCGATACAGATGAATATGAAGGAAACGAGATGGCTGGGGTTGTTACAGGTTTAGCTTGGACACCAGTTGGTGGTGATATTCTTTTCATTGAATCAAATTTGAGTAAAGGGAAAGGTCAGTTGACACTCTCAGGTCAATTAGGTGATGTCATGAAGGAATCAGCCGTTACAGCACTTTCGTATTTGAAATCACATTCGGATTCTTTACATATTGATTACCGCGTTTTCCAACAATATGATTTGCATATTCACGTGCCGCAAGGAGCTGTTCCGAAAGACGGTCCTTCAGCCGGGATTACGATGTTGACGTCGATGGCTTCGATCTTTACGCAACGGAAAATAAAGCCGAACACCGCTATGACAGGCGAGATTACATTGCGTGGTAAGGTGTTACCTGTAGGGGGTATCAAAGAGAAGATACTTGCTGCAAAACGGGCAAATATTAAAGATATCATCATGTGTGTAAAAAATAGACGAGATGTAGAAGAAATTGGTGAAGAATATACATCAGGTCTTACATTTCACTATGTACAATATGTGCATGAGGTGCTTGGTATCGCGTTATTAGAGGAGAAGGTCGATATTCCTATCGAATTTGTCTTTTTGGAAGAGAAGAAAAGCTAAGTTGAAAGGTGTGCGATGAGCACACCTTTTTTTATATCAATAGGCAAGTATTTAAAATAAGTATTTAACCACTGAACATTTTCGAGTAGTAGAATTTCAAGGAACTACCTATTTTCGAGGTGTTGGGGTTTTTGCCCTTCAGTTGGAGGGTAAACCCAAAATCTATAAAAACTAACATAGTAAAACGTTATGTTCACAAAGTACCTAAAACGCGTTTGTGTGTTCTCTGCAGTCTTTGCTTTGTCTGTGAGTGGCATGGCTTTGGAAGCGCAAGCACAAGGAAAGAAGAAAGGAAACAAGAAGGCGGAGGTTGCACCCGCTGCTGCATCTACTAGTGCCACAGCAATGACTGCTTTACCTGCTCCGCAGAAAGGCGCATCTGTGGAGGGAATCACGGAGTACACACTTGGAAACGGAATGAAAGTTTTGCTCTTCCCCGATAATTCACAGCAAACCATCACTGTTAATATTACTTATTTGGTCGGTTCAAGACACGAAGGGTATGGAGAGACAGGGATGGCCCATTTGTTGGAGCACATGGTGTTTAAAGGTACACCTAAACACCCAAATATTCCGCAGGAATTAGCAGAGCATGGTGCAAGACCCAATGGAACAACTTGGTTGGACAGAACGAATTACTACGAGACGTTCAATGCAACAGAAGAAAACTTAAAATGGGCACTTGATTTAGAATCAGATAGAATGATTAACTCATTCATTAAAAAAGAAGACTTAGAAACAGAGTTTTCAGTGGTTCGAAATGAGTTTGAAATGGGTGAAAACGACCCAGGAAGTGTCTTGATGGAGCGAATTATTTCCGCTGGTTATATATGGCATAATTACGGAAACTCGACTATTGGTTCAAGAGAAGATATTGAGCGTGTACCGATAGAAAATCTGCAAGCTTTTTACAAAAAGTATTACCAACCAGATAATGCTGTTTTATTGGTTGCTGGTAAGTTTGATCCTACGAAGACGTTGCAGATGATTAATGAATATTTTGGTGTAATTCCACGCCCGACACGTGTTTTACAACCAACTTATACAGTAGAACCAACACAAGATGGCGAACGTTCTGTAGTGCTTCGTCGGGTTGGTGACGTACAATATGCGGGAGCGATGTACCATATTCCTGCGGGAACACATCCAGATTATGCACCACTAGATGTACTTGTCAATGTTCTTGTTGATGAGCCTTCTGGTATTTTGTACAAAAAATTAGTAGAAACCAAAAAGGCAACGTCGCAATATGGTTTCTCATTTAGTTTGAAAGATCCAGGTCTAGCTTATTTTGGAGTAGAGGTTTTGAAAGAACAAAACTTGGATGAAACAAATAAAATTTTCTTGGAAACATTGGATGGTATTCGTACCATGAATTTCTCTGATGAAGAAATCAACCGAGCAAAAGCACAATTAACCAAACGATTTGAGTTGATTACGCGTAATTCAGAAGTATTGGGAAGAGGATTGAGCGAGTTTATTGCAAAGGGAGATTGGCGGACATTTTTCTTGTATCGTGATGCCGTTGAAAAAGTAACGAAAGAAGATATTCAACGAGTTGCTGCGTACTATTTTAAGCCATCGAACAGAACGACAGGCTTATTTATGCCAGATAAGTCGCCTGAACGTGTGAAAATTGAGGAAGCCCCCAATGTAGAAGAGCTAGTAAAGAACTACAAAGGAAGAGCTGCTATTGCGGAAGGAGAAGTTTTTGAACCAACACCTGAAAATATTGATAGACGTACGGCGAAGTTTTCAACGCCAAACGGTATGGAAGTTGCTTTGTTACCAAAATCTACGCGAGGAAATATCGTTACGGCAAACATGACGCTGCGTATCGGAGATGCGAAATCATTGAGAGGTAAAGCCATGATAAGTGATTTAACAGGCGCGATGTTGATGTACGGAACGAAGTCACTCAATCGCCAAGCTATCAAAGACACATTAGATAAACTAAAGGCACAAGCATTTGTATACGGTTCACAGAATTCGGTTGGAGCTAATATCACAACAACGAAGGATAATTTACCGAAAGTAATTGAAATCGTAACAGATATTTTGATGAATCCTTCATTTGACGAAGCTGAATTTGTGAAGCTGAAAGCCGAGAGAAAAGCACAAATTGAAGCACAGTTAAGTGATCCAATGGCATTGGCAAGTGTGGCTTTTCAACGTACGATTAATCCGTTTGAAAAAGAAGATGTTCGATACACACCAAATCTACAAGAGAGTTTAGAGATGTTGGAGAAGGTGAAAATTGAGGAATTAGCTGCTTTTCACAAACAATTTTACGGAGCTTCTGCAGGGACTATTTCTGTTGTCGGTGATTTTGATAAAGAAATCGTAACAGATTTAGTAACAAATGGGCTGGGGAAATGGAAAAGTCCAATGCCTTTTGTTCGTATTGCCTCAGAGTATAAGGAGATAAAGCCAACCGCAGAGGCGATTAAGACGCCAGATAAGCCAAATGCAATGTTCTTGGCAGGTTTAAATTTGCCAATTAAAGATACAGATGTGGATTATCCAGCGCTAGTAGTAGGAAACTATATTTTGGGTGGTGGTTTCTTAAACTCAAGACTAGCTGTTCGTATTCGTCAGAAGGAAGGGATAAGCTACGGTGTAGGGTCGCAGCTGAATGCCGGTTCAATGGATAAAAAAGGGGTGTTTTTAACGTACGCTATTTATGCGCCAGAAAACGCAACAAGACTTGAGCAGGCTTTCCAAGAAGAAATTGACAAAGTTCGCAACGAAGGATTTACTGCTGAGGAACTAAAAGCGGCGGTTGACGGGTTATTACAATCGTACACGGTTTCTAGAGCTAAAGACAACGAATTAGCTAGCAAACTAAATGGTTATTTGTTCTTAGATAGAACACTCGCATTCGATGCTTCTTTTGAAAAAGCAATTAAAGAATTGGATGTGAACAAGGTCAATGAGACATTTAGAAAGTACATTGACACAGCGAAAATAAGTATTATCAAAGCAGGTGATTTTGATAAACCAGTCCCTGTTAAGCCAGCTACAGAAGGTGCAAAAACCTCGAATGGTGGCGATAAAGAGTAATTTGTTTTTTTAATTTTTGGGTTCGACTCCCTGGAGGATTTTCCATCAGGGAGTTTTTTATGAACTCCTTTGCAAGAAATTATACAAAAAAAGGTACACTGATGTAGTGTACCTTTTTTATATACTGAGTCAAAAGTTAAAATTCCCGATGACTTGCTTCTTCCCAAAGTCTTTCTTTTGGAAGATTTTTAAAATATTCGTATGTTAATTTTAATCCTTCTTCACGTGATACCTTTGGTTCCCACCCAAGAATTTCTTTAGCGCGGGTAATATCAGGTTGGCGTTGCTTCGGGTCATCCTTTGGAAGAGGCTTTTGAATAATTTTTTGTGTTGTACCTGTCAGCTTGATAATTTCTTCTGCAAACTCTTTTATCGTGATTTCAGATGGATTGCCGACATTTACAGGTTGTGCATAATCTGACAATAAAAGACTGTAAATCCCTTCTACTAAATCATCTACGTAACAGAACGAACGTGTTTGGCTTCCATCACCAAAAATGGTTAAATCTTCACCACGGAGAGCTTGACCAATGAAGGCAGGTAAAACACGACCGTCATTCAAACGCATTCTTGGGCCGTATGTGTTAAAAATACGAACAATGCGTGTTTCCACGCCGTGAAAAGTGTGATATGCCATAGTCATTGCTTCTTGAAAACGCTTGGCTTCGTCATACACACCACGAGGTCCTACTGGATTTACGTGCCCCCAATAGTCTTCATTTTGCGGATGAACCAAGGGATCACCATAAACCTCGGAGGTAGAGGCAATCAAAACTCTCGCTTTCTTGACACGCGCTAAACCTAAACAATTATGAATCCCTAATGAGCCCACTTTCAAGGTAGGAATAGGTATTTTTAGGTAATCAATTGGGCTTGCTGGTGAGGCAAAATGTAAAATGAAGTCTAGCTCACCGGGTACGTGAATGAATTTACTCACATCATGGTGGTAAAATTCAAAATTAGGGAGTTTGAACAAATGCTCGATGTTACGTAGGTCGCCAGTGATGAGATTATCCATGGCAATTACATGATATCCTTCTTTTATAAAACGGTCACATAGATGGGAACCTAAAAAGCCGGCACCACCCGTGATAAGTACTCTTTTCATATTGTTTTTAAATTAACGGGATTGAACAATTGATTTACGACCGATAGAGAAATAATCATATCCTAATTTCTCCATTTCAGTAAGTTCGTATAAGTTACGTCCGTCAAAAATAACCTTGTTTTTAAGAGAGGCGGATAGACGGTCAAAGTCAGGCGTCCGGAAAGCCGGCCATTCGGTCATAATCATTAACGCATCAGCTCCTTCTACTGCTTCGTACAAAGATTTAGCATATTTTACCTTTTTTCCTACAACTTGGCGAATATTATCCATTGCCTCTGGGTCAAATACGACTACTTTCGCACCTGCTCTACGGAGTGCCTTAATATTGTATAAAGCGGGTGCTTCACGGATATCATCGGTATGCGGTTTAAATGCCAATCCCCACATGGCGATTGTTTTTCCTTTCAAATCATTGTTAAAATACGTTTTCATTTGAGGAACAAGTTTTGTTTTTTGTTTCTCATTGACGCTCATGACAGACTTTAAGATTTTAAAGTCGTAATTATACTCGCTTGCTGTTTTACCGAGTGCCTGTACGTCTTTCGGGAAGCAACTTCCGCCATAGCCAATACCTGCAAAAAGGAAGCGTTTTCCGATACGGGTATCCGTTCCAATTCCTTTGCGGACACTATCCACGTCTGCACCGGCGCGTTCACATAGGTTGGCAATCTCGTTCATGAACGTAATTTTCATAGCCAAGAAAGCGTTGGCAGCGTATTTAGTCATTTCTGCTGAACGTTTGTCCATAAAAATCACAGGATTCCCTTGGCGAACAAGCGGGGCATATAATCGCTCCATAATTGCTTTAGCACGGTCAGATTCTGTCCCGATTACAACACGGTCTGGTTTCATGAAATCGTCTACAGCGACGCCTTCGCGTAAGAATTCAGGGTTGGATACAACATCAAAAGCCACTGTTGCATGTGCAGCTACTGCCGCGTGTACTTTCTCTGAAGTACCTACAGGAACTGTACTTTTATCAACGATGACCGCATATTGTGTCATGATTTTTCCTAGATGGTCTGCAACACCTAAAATGTATTTTAAGTCAGCAGAACCGTCTTCACCCGGAGGAGTTGGTAAGGCAAGGAATATAACTTCTGCCCCTGCAATGCCTTCTGCCAAGTCCGTAGTGAATTTTAATCGACCTTCTTTGGAGTTTCTATCAAAAAGAACATCAAGACCAGGCTCATAAATGGTCATTTTGCCTTTTTTCAACTTCTCAACTTTGGATGCATCTACATCTACGCAGACAACATCATTGCCAGTTTCAGCAAAACAAGTACCTGTGACCAAACCCACATATCCGGTACCAACTACAGCTATTTTCATTTGATTATTTTTCCCCTTGCTGTTTCATCTATTACTTACGCGGGGTTTTATAAGTAATAGGAATGGACAAATAAAGTTTACTTTTAAGAATACGACAAAGTTTGTTGCTTTTGTCAATACAAAGTAAAGGAATTCCCTAGATACAATCCTAGTAATTGTAGATAAATTTAACTTAGTAAGTAAAAAAAGTGAACTTAATGGGTTAAATTACTCACTAAGTCCACTTTTTTGTTGTTTGTATGTTGACTTTACTTTTTCAATATGACAAAGTCGACGCGACGGTTTTGGGCTTGTCCTTCGGGTGTATCGTTGCTAGCAATGGGCCGTTCAAAACCAAATCCACTGCTCTTTATACGAGTCGCCGTGATTTTTCTTTGGAGAAGATAGGCACGAACGGCATCAGCACGTTCTTGTGAAATACGTTTGTTGACAGCTGCTGTCCCGACATTATCCGTATGACCTTGTATTTCTACTTCTAATGTTGGGTTGTCTTGCATGATTTCAAGAATTCGGTTTAACTCCGGAAAAGAGGAGGGTTGCAAGGTGGCCTTCCCGAATTCGAAAAATATATTATTTAACGTGATACTTGAGCCAATTGAAATGGGAATTACGCGCATTTCTCCACCACTCATTTCCTTATATGCCCCTTTTTGTGTTAGATCAATGCGCTGACTAGTAGCAATAAAATCTTTTGCCTCCGCACGAACAGAGTAGGTTTTACCATAAGGAAGAACAATTTTATATTCGCCTGTCAGGGGATTTGTATTCGCAACCCCGGATTCCAGTTCATTTGGGTCATCTGAAAGAACTTCGTAGACGATGCGTGCATCTACCGGTTGGCCAGTCTGGGGATTCACTACTTTACCAGAATACATGACGACGGGTTCAGGGGCAGTATTGACTAGCGTATTTGTATTTTTTTCTCCTTTATCTGTATCAGCGCTTCCTGTTTTTCCTGCTAAAATTGGGTTATCGTCGGTTTCCTCAGTTTGGCTCTGTAAATCAAAATAGACAATGTCTCCTTTTCCTACGGATTTATCTTTGGTTGTTAGAAAGGCGTACTTGCCGTCAGAAGTTAAGGAATAATACAAATCATCTTCTTTCGAGTTGATTGTTTCGCCAAGATTGATTGGTTTTGACCATTTTTGCCATGTACGATTCAAACGTTTACTGACCCAAATATCAAAACCTCCTTGACCACCTGGGCGGTTACTTGCGAAATACAGTGTTTGATTATCTGATGCTAAAAAGGGCGTTGTTTCAGAAAAATCAGTATTAATTTGAGTTCCGAGTGAGAGTGGTTTAGACCAATTCCCTTGCCTGTCTTTCAGTGATATGTAAAGGTCGTCTGCTGTACTGTTCTTTTTTTCTGAAAAAGCCAAAATCATGCTTTTTCCATCATTTGATAAGAATGCAGAGAGATAATCACCTTTACACATGACATCTAACTTAGGTATATTTACTTTGTCAGGTTGTGACCATCCTGCTTTTGTTTTGGTAGAAATGGAAATTCCGACTTCATTTTGTCTTTTCCCCTTTAAGTAGACACCACGAATGAGCATCGTTTGACCGTCTGGCGTAATACTAAAAATGTCGTTGTATTTATCTTTATTAATAGCAGGTGGCATGCGTTTGGCTAAACTCCACTTATCTCCTTTTTTTTCCGAAAACCAAACGTCATTACTACCGTCGCGTCCGTGTGTATTGGAAGGGTGGTTTGCTCGTACAAAGTAGAGTGTTTGCCCATCGGGGGATACCAAAGGGTGAATTTCATTGAATTCTGAGTTGACTACTGCGCCCAAAGGGATTTTCTTTTGTGCAAATAAATGTAGAGAAGTCAAACTAAGTAAAAATAAGAAACGAATCATAGTGGTAGGATTAA
>JBKBRQ010000427.1:0-607 GCA_046292055.1 Spirosomataceae bacterium
GAAGTGCACACAACTGTTGATCCGTAGATTTCCGAATGGGGCAACCCTCCTAGTTGAAGACTAGGAATCCTGTTAAACAGGAGGCGAACGTGGGGAACTGAAACATCTAAGTACCCATAGGAGAAGAAAACAAGAGTGATTCCGAGAGTAGTGGCGAGCGAAATTGGACCAGCCCAAACCGGAGTTGTTACGGCAACGCCGGGGTTATAGGACTGCATTTAGAATTATTTTTAAATCTGAACGGAGTGGGAAATCCGGCCATAGCGTGTGATAGCCACGTAAGAGTATATGAAATAGGACGCGCAGTATCCTGAGTAGGTGGGGACCGGTGAAATCCCCTCTGAATTCGGCAGCACCATCTGCCAAGGCTAAATACTCCTGAGACACCGATAGAGAACTAGTACTGTGAAGGAAAGGTGAAAAGCACGGGGAGTACCCGGGTGAAATAGAACCTGAAACCGTACGCCTACAAGCGGTCGGAGCCACGTGATGTGGTGACGGCGTGCCTTTTGCATAATGACCCTACGAGTTACCTTCAGCGGCAAGATTAAGGCTTTCAGAGCCGTAGTCGAAGCGAAAGCGAGTCTGACAAGGGCGATAAGTCACT
>JBKBRQ010000428.1:0-587 GCA_046292055.1 Spirosomataceae bacterium
TTAATGCAGGATACCTTCATTAAAGCTGTTGATGTGCTTCGTTCGGGTAAATACAATGATGAAGGAAAGTTTTTGCCATGGGTGCTAAGAATTGCACACAACATGGCAATTGACTACTTCCGTCGTGATAAACGCTATCCAAATGTCGTATTCGAGGATGGTAGTAGTGTGTTTAATACGCTTGATTTTGCGGAAGATTCTTATGAAGATTTGCAAATTCGTAATGAGTCGCACGCACATCTTAGAGACCTGATTAAACGTCTTCCTGACACACAAAGAGAAGTGTTGGTGATGCGTCATTACGAAGATATGAGTTTTCAGGAAATTGCTGATGCTACGGGGGTAAGCATCAATACGGCATTAGGAAGAATGCGTTATGCGTTGATAAATCTACGCAAAATGATGAGCAAACATTCTCCGAGCTATGATACAAACCTTTACGCAGCATGATGTTGTCCGTTACGTCTATGAAGAAACAACGGAAGACGAAAATCTTATGATTCAGGACGGCCTCGTCCATGATTCAGAGATGTTAGAATTTTATTTAGATATGCTTGATGTGAAAGCAGGTTTAGATAAAAGTTACC
>JBKBRQ010000429.1:0-564 GCA_046292055.1 Spirosomataceae bacterium
TTTACTGAGTTCGATGACTTGTTGACTAACTAATCCCGCCAAATCGAAGTATGTTTTTGTAGAATCTTGAGTTTCGGATTCGGTACATCCGACAAATAATAAGCTGATAAAGAGCAGTTTACGCATTACAAATAATGGATAATTGATGGCTGATGATTGTAAATATCAACAACTTTTGTTAGTATTAAAGACATAACATTATTTTATTGGTTTGGCGTTCCTGTACCCCCTAAAAAAACTTAACCCCACCGCTATCGAGAGCAGTGGGGTAAGCGTCCATCTATTCAACCCTAACCTATTAAACTATGAAAACTTAATATTCTTCTTGAAAGTTGAGTCTTAACGACCTAACATTTCAATTGCTGCTGGAGCAACTGTCTGTTCTGTGTCTGTTGACTCAACGTTTGATTGGTAGTTCCATAAAACTTTGATAACTGAGGCGGTTGTTGTTACTTTTTGTTTCCAAACCTTTGCTTCTTTGCCACGTACCTTATTAAGTTTTATTTCAATGTTTTCTACTGCTGTAACAAACGCTTCTTTTTTGTCGGCACTCAATGTCATGAA
>JBKBRQ010000430.1:0-563 GCA_046292055.1 Spirosomataceae bacterium
TGGTTTCAACGTGCCCCTAGTCGGCGGTGGAAGGCATTGCGCAACGAAGTCTATTGGGCATTGGTTGAGCGGCAGGTAGTGAATGAAGCAGATGGTCTTTTGTTTACGTGCCAGCAAGAGCTAGAATTAGCTCGAACGACCTTTTGGGGGTATAGACCCAAACAAGAAATCAATGTAGGGTACGGTATTTTACCTCCACCGGCTTGTACAGAAGAGATAACCCAAGCCTTCCAACATCCACGCCCTTATTTTCTCTTTTTGAGCCGGATACATGAAAAAAAGGGAGTAGATATCTTGATAACTGCCTACCAAAACCTACGAAAAGAAAACCCGACATTAGCTATCCCAGATTTGGTCATCGCAGGCCCAGGATTAGAAAGTACGTACGGACAGAAAGTACAAGAATTGGTTCAGGATGCATACAAAGAGAACATTTCTTTTGTAGGTATGCTGTCGGGAGATAGTAAATGGGGTGCTTTGTACGGCTGTGATGCATTTGTCTTGCCGAGCCACCAAGAGAACTTTGGCATTGCTGTCGTAGAGGCATTGGCATGTGGCAAACC
>JBKBRQ010000431.1:0-542 GCA_046292055.1 Spirosomataceae bacterium
AACAAGCAATAACTTTAGTTTATGAATTATTATCTTCAACGAAACGCACGCTGAGGGCAGCCAATAAAAAACAAACTCCACCACCAACTACCGCAAAAATGGCCTGATTATTATAAAAATTCTTGACAATTGGCCCGCCAATAATTCCATTAATGATTTGTGGAATGGTAATAAAGAAGTTAAAAATACCCATATAAATACCCATTTTCTTGGCAGGAATCGACCCCGCCAGAATAGCATAAGGCATTGCCAAAATACTCGCCCAAGCAAAACCAACGCCGACCATCGGCAAAACTAACCAACGATAATCGGTGATAAAATAGATTGAAATCAAACTCAAACCTCCGATAAGCAGTGAATAAGCGTGCGTATTTTTTCGACCAAATTTTTCGGCCATTTTCGGTAAAAAGAAAGCATAAACTGCCGAAACTGCATTATAAACACCAAAAATAACACCAACCCAGTTTCCTGCATCGTTGTATTTTTCGGAACTTGAATCATTCACGGGTAAATCATAAATATGTTGAGCAATGGCAGGAGTC
>JBKBRQ010000432.1:0-539 GCA_046292055.1 Spirosomataceae bacterium
GAAAATCGTGGAAGAATCCATGACCGCCTATAAAGCTTGCAAGGCACGGGTTGAAGCGGTTCAAACTGCGTTAAATGATACTTTTAAAGATTAATTGGATGTCATTTCAAATATTAGCTTAGACTATTCTGCTAGATTGAGTTGAAATAAAAGCTCTCATTCATGGGGGCTTTTTTATTAAGTGAAAAAAATCATTTCAATGACTATTTAAATTTTCTAGATGGGGATTTTGATCAATCCGCTCAATTCTAAATGGGAAATATTGTATTTTCATTCTCATCCACCAGACGATAAAAAGCCCAATATTGAATTGGGCTTTTTATTACTCTTCAATTTCTATCGGATCACCGTCTTCAGGGCGAATATGACGCGTCCCATCATCCGCAGGATCAACACTAGAACCATCTTTGGTAATAGCATTGTACATTTCATCCTCTTTCTTATCATCGATAAATTCTTCATCTTCGAAATCTTGAGGCTCACTATCGTCGTCAAAGTTCAAAGGCTTTTCTTCATTTATCATGGCGATCCATCACTTA
>JBKBRQ010000433.1:0-538 GCA_046292055.1 Spirosomataceae bacterium
CCGTGATTCACTCGAGCACCTTAGGCTTCTCGCCTCGACTACCTGTGTCGGTTTACGGTACGGTTGGTTTTCGACTATCCTTAACAGCTTTTCTTGGAACCTCGTCCCCCAGTTCGATTCAACCTAAGTCTCCTCTCAACGAACTATTCCGTCAGTTCGTACCAAGCTTCAAAATCCGTCCCTGTATCGAATCTAAACCAGTGCAGGAATATTAACCTGCTTCCCATCGGCTTCTGCTCTCGCATTATCCTTAGGATCCGACTAACCCTCCGTTGATTGACGTAGCGGAGGAATCCTGAGTCTTTCGGTGTGTATGGTTCTCACATACATTATCGCTACTTATCCCTACATTTGCTTTTCTATACGCTCCAGCATGCATCACCACACACCTTCACCGCATATAGAATGCTCCCCTACCAGTCATATTTGCATATGAATCTAAAGCTTCGGTACTATCTTTGATGCCCGTTTATTATCGATGCCCGCCCCGCTCGACCAGTGAGCTGTTACGCACTCTTTAAATGATTGATGGAAGAGC
>JBKBRQ010000434.1:0-536 GCA_046292055.1 Spirosomataceae bacterium
GAGTTAACTCAAAAATTGATTGATACTGGTTTTGCCTACGAAAGCAATGGTTCGGTTTATTTTGATGTGTTTGCTTACAACCAAAAAGGAATGAATTACGGTGAATTGAGTAACCGTAACATTGAAGAACTTTTCGCCAACACCCGTGATTTAGACGGACAAAGCGAAAAGAAAAATCCACAAGATTTTGCGCTTTGGAAAAATGCTTCCCCAGCACATATTATGCGTTGGAACTCGCCTTGGGGTGAAGGTTTTCCTGGTTGGCATTTAGAGTGTACTGCGATGAGTACAAAATACTTGGGCGAAACTTTTGATATTCATGGTGGTGGAATGGATTTGAAATTCCCGCATCATGAGTGTGAAGTGGCGCAAGGAAAAGCGTGTAACGGACATTCCCCAGTTAATTTTTGGATGCATACCAATATGTTAACCATGAACGGTTTGCGCATGAGTAAATCGACAGGAAATTATATCCTCCCAATGGAATTGGTTACTGGTGAAAATACGTTTTTTGAAAAACCTTTCCAACCAAATAT
>JBKBRQ010000435.1:0-533 GCA_046292055.1 Spirosomataceae bacterium
TGAGCTCTTCAATTTCAATGTGTAAGTTTTCAAATTCCTCTTGAATTTCCTCAGCAATCATGATTTTTTCATGATATGTTGGAATTGTTTTAGAGGTATCATTTAATAATTCTTCATATAATTTTTCTCCAGGGCGTAATCCAACTATCTTTATGGGAATATCTTTATCTGGAATAAATCCTGCTAATTTGATCATTTTGCGAGCTAAATCAATAATCTTTACCGGTTTCCCCATGTCAAAAATATAGATTTCTCCACCTTTTCCCATAGATCCAGCTTCAAGAACCAACTGACAAGCTTCGGGTATCGTCATAAAATAACGAATAATATCTTGATGTGTAATTGTAACTGGTCCACCTGCAGCAATTTGTTTGGTAAATAAAGGTACTACTGAACCATTAGACCCTAACACATTCCCAAAACGGGTGGTAATGAATTTGGTTCCCTTTCCGTTATTTTCCTTGATGCTTCTCAACTGTAAAGATTGTACATACTTTTCCGCGATACGTTTGCTTGCGCCCATTACATTGCTA
>JBKBRQ010000436.1:0-526 GCA_046292055.1 Spirosomataceae bacterium
GTGCAACTGGCGAATGCCAAAACTACGATAAAATATTGACCGCAACGCAAGCAAAGCGTTTACAGCAAGCCGCAACATCAAAAACGCCCGTTGTAATCGTTACGCAGGAAGAAGCAATTGAGGCAGAAAAAAATAAACCAAGCGGCAAAAAGACTTGGATTTACAAAGCAACCAACGTGCGTGATTTTGCTTTTACATCTTCACGTAAATTTATTTGGGATGCTATGCAAACCGATGTTTATAACAACGGACGCAAAATTTGGAGTATGTCTTTCTACTCAAAAGAAGGAAACCCACTTTGGGGACAATATTCAACTCGCACAGTTGAGCATACTTTGAGAAGCTACGGAAACCGTACAGTTCAATATCCTTACCCTGTTGCTATTTCTTGCCACGCAACGGCGGGTGGTGGTATGGAATATCCAATGATTTCATTCAACGGTGGTCGCCCAGAAGCAGATGGCACTTATTCAGAACAAGTAAAAGCGGGTATGATTGGCGTAATCATCCACGAAGTTGGTCATAA